>NZ_JASHDW010000010.1:0-107020 GCF_047463435.1 Streptococcus mitis
ATATGAATCTTTCTAATGAGTTGTTTAGTCGCTTTTCATTATAGGTCATATGGGACTTTTTTTCTACAACAAAATAGGCTCCATAAGATCCATAGGGGATTTACCCACTACAAATATTATAGAGCCAAAAAAATGAACTTGAGTTACCAAGTTCATTTTTTATGTTTTCTTAAGGAGCAAAACTGATGCAGACTGCTTCTGGTACATGGAAGTCATTAGAAAGTTCTGCTAGACGTCCAGTTTCAGAATTGCGTTTAAAGACGGTTGCATTGTCAGAGTCCTGATGGACAGCAATGACAAATTCTTGATCTGGTGTCAAATCAAAATCACGTGGAGTCTGACCATGTGTCGGAACGATTTCTAACAACTCTAAGCTTCCATCCGCAAGAATTGTATATACCGCGATAGAATCATGACCACGGTTAGAAGCGTAGAGGTATTTACCATCTTTAGAGAGACGAATAGCAGCAGTACCATTAAAACCTTCATAACCGTCTGGTAGAGTTGAAATGACTTGCATGCGTTCAAATTCGCCAACACCATCGTAGATTAGAACCTCGATAGTGCTATTGAGTTCACAAATGAGATAAGCAATTTTATAATGGTTATGGAAAATAATATGGCGTGAGCCTGCTCCTGGCTGGCTATGATAGGTATAGAGCTTAGATAATTTTCCTTCTGAATCAAGATCATAGGTGATGACTTGGTCAGTACCCAAGTCGCAGGTCACTAGATAGTTGTCAGGTGTTAAATCTGTATAGTGAACATGTGGAGAAGCTTGATTTTCATGTGGACCTTGGCCACTGTGTTGATCCACATCACTAAGTAGAAGACGACCATCTTCCTGACGTTTATAAACAAGGACCTGTCCCTTGTGGTAGTTTGCTGCGTACACCAAATCACGCTTTTCATCAACTGCAACATAACAGTGGGGTGCTCCCTCTTCCACGACATGATTTAATAATGTCCCGTCAGTTTGATAGGCAGCGATTCCTCCCTTATCGTCTTGGCTACCAACAGTGTATAAATGCTGGTGCTGGTCAAAGGCAAGGTAGGTTGGACTTGGCTCAGTAGCAAAAAGTTCTAGATTTGAAAGCTGACCAGTTTCTGTATCAAAGTCTGCCTTGTAAATCCCTTGAGAAGTCCGACGTGTATAAGTTCCAAAATAAACAGTTTCTTTCATAACTTTACCTCTATATAAAAGATAAGACTATTATATCACAAAAATTGTAGTTGGAGGAATTCTATAACGCATAATTAAACATAATAAAATATTAAATTTAACTTGTTTTTGTATTGATTTCCTTTTGAAAAGTGCTATAATAATCCTATACAAATTGTAAAGGAGTTTGTTTATGAAAAAACGTGTTTTCTTAGCAGCAGGAGTTGCTGTACTCTCGGCAGCTGTCCTAGCAGCGTGTTCATCTGGTAATGCTAATAAAGAAGCAAATAAACCAGTTACTTATGCCTATGTATTTTCATCAGATCCTTCGACTCTGGATTATACAGTTTCTGGAAATGTCAGCACTAAACAGGTCACAGGTAACGTTATTGACGGTTTGCTTGAAAATGACTAATATGGCAATCTGGTTCCATCAGTTGCAGAAGATTGGACTGTTTCCAAAGATGGTTTAACCTATACCTATAAAATCCGTCAGGGTGTCAAATGGTATACCAATGAGGGGGAAGAGTATGGTGAAGTCAAGGCTCAGGACTTTGTAACTGGTCTGAAACATGCAGCAGATAAGAAATCACAGGCTCTTTATCTCGTACAGGATTCTATCAAAGGATTGGATGACTATGTAAATGGGAAAACAACAGATTTTTCTAGTGTTGGGGTAAAAGCAACTGACGATTATACTGTAGTCTATACTTTGAATCATCCAGAATCTTTCTGGAATTCAAAAACAACAATGGGAGTCCTTGCACCAGTTAATGAAGACTTTTTAGCTTCTAAAGGAGATGACTTTGGTAAACCAACGGATGTAACGAGCATTCTATACAATGGGCCTTATCTCCTCAAAGGTCTTACATCTAAGTCTTCTATCGAAATGACCAAAAATCAAAACTACTGGGATAAACAAAATGTCTTTATTGATGATATCAAGTTATCCTTCTTTGATGGTCAAGATGCAGACTCTCTAGGACGCGGTTTTGATGAGGGACACTATCCAGCTGCACCTCTCTTTAAAAACTCTGCCAACTATGAACGTCTAAAAGAAAAGTACAAGGATAATATTGTATACAGTCAACAAAGAGGTGGCGTATTCTATATGTCTACTAATATCGACCGTGTAAATTACAATCACACTGCTAAAACAAGTGATGCAGAAAAAACTTCTACTAAGAAAGCCTTGTTAAACAAAGATTTCCGTCAAGCCTTGGCTTTTGCGGTAGATCGTAAAGCAGGGATTTCTCAAGTATTTGGTGATGAAGTAGGACCTCGTAAGTTACGGACAAGTTTCACTCCTCCAACATTTGTTCAAGTAGGAGATCAAACATTTGGTCAAGTTACTAAGACAGAATTGGATAAATTGGATAATGTCTGGAAAGATGTCAGTCTTGATGATGCCCAAGATTCACTTCATAATGTAGACAAGGCTAAGGCTAAATTTGAAGCTGCTAAGAAAACCCTTCAAGCTGATGGAGTACAGTTCCCAATTCATTTAGATTTGCCAATTTCTTCATCAAATCCAGATTTTATTCGTCAGGTTCAGTCTTATAAACAATCCATTGAGGAAGCCTTAGGCTCTGACAATGTAGTTGTTGATATTCAACAAGTTTCTGATGACGAATTGGGAAGTATGACTACTCTAGCTACTTCCAATGCAAATACTGACTGGGATATTAATGCAGTCAGTGGTTGGACTCCAGACTTTGCAGATCCATCGACTTATCTAGATGTATTTGATCCAACTTCAGGTCCAAGTCTCCTAAGTGCTCTTGGTGTGGCACCAGGAACAGACAATCCAGTTATTAAAACAGTTGGATTGGATAAATACAAAGAACTGATTGATGATGCAAATAGTGAGAAAACAGACCTTCAAAAACGTTATTCCAAATATTCTAAGGCTCAAGCTTGGTTGTCAGATAGTGCACTTGTTATTCCAGTATACTCTGATGGTGCTCAAATGCTAGTGACGAAAATGGTTCCTGGCAGTGGTGCCGGTGGCTGGGTAGGTGACAAGACTAGTGAAAATAGCTACAAGTATCTGAAAATCCAAGATAAGATTGTCACTACTAAAGAAATGGATGAGTTCCGCAAGAAATTTGCTGATGAAAAAGCCAAATCCAATGCTGATTATCAGAAGAACTTAGACCGTCATATTCAAGACTAATCGAATCTCCTCTTTTGAGGAGATTTTTTATGTTGCTGTCTCCATGTAAGCACTTTAAAAAAGAGTTATTTTGATTTAAAAATGGTATAATGAGAGAACAATAGAAAGGAAGTATTTATGGAGCAAAAAGAGAAACATTTTAGCCTATCTTGGTTTTTCAAGTGGTTTTTGGATAACAAGGCCATTACGGTATTTTTGGTAACCTTATTATTGGGACTCAATCTGTTTATTTTAAGCAAGATTAGTTTCTTATTTTCACCTGTTTTAGACTTTTTGGCAGTCGTGATGTTGCCAGTCATTCTATCTGGTTTACTATACTATTTATTAAATCCTATAGTTGATTGGATGGAGAAGCATAAGATTAATCGGGTCATAGCCATCAGTATTGTCTTTGTCATTATCGCTCTCTTTATCATTTGGGGCTTGGCAGTAGCTATTCCAAATCTGCAACGTCAAGTTTTAACATTTGCAAGAAATGTACCAATCTACCTCGAAGATGCTGATCGAGTTATTGATGATTTGGTCACTAAGCGTTTACCAGATGATTTCAGGCCTCAGTTAGAGCAAGTTTTGACAAACTTCTCAAGTCAGGCTACAGTTTGGGCAAGTAAAGTTTCTTCTCAGGCAGTCAACTGGGTGAGCGCCTTTATTAGCGGGGCTTCTCAAGTGATTGTTGCCTTGATTATCGTTCCTTTCATGCTCTTTTATCTCTTACGTGATGGAAAAGGACTACGTCACTATTTGACCCAATTCATGCCAACGAAATTGAAAGAACCTGTTGGACAAGTTTTATCAGATGTGAATCAACAGTTGTCCAACTATGTTCGAGGGCAAGTAACAGTAGCTATTATTGTTGCGGTAATGTTTATGATTTTCTTCAAGATCATTGGTCTACGCTATGCAGTTACGTTGGGTGTTACTGCTGGTATTTTAAATCTGGTTCCTTATTTGGGTAGCTTCTTAGCCATGCTTCCTGCCCTAGTATTGGGCTTGATTGCTGGGCCAGTCATGCTTTTAAAAGTAGTGATTGTCTTTGTTGTAGAACAAACTATTGAAGGCCGTTTTGTCTCTCCATTGATTTTGGGAAGTCAATTAAACATCCATCCTATTAATGTTCTCTTTGTTTTGTTAACTTCAGGATCCATGTTTGGTATCTGGGGAGTTTTACTTGGTATTCCGGTTTATGCTTCTGCTAAAGTTGTCATTTCAGCCATTTTCGAATGGTACAAGGTAGTCAGTGGCCTATATGAAGAAGAGGGCGAGGAAGTCAAGAGTGAACAATAGTCAACAGATGTTACATGCTTTGGAAGAGCAAGATTTAGCCAAGGCAGAGCACTATTTCGCCGAAGCTTTAGAAAATGATCCAAGTGACCTTCTGTATGAGTTAGCAACTTATCTTGAAGGAATTGGTTTCTATCCTCAGGCCAAGGAAATTTACCTGAAAATCGTAGAGGATTTCCCAGAGCTTCATCTTAATCTAGCAACAATCGCTAGCGAGGATGGTCAAATCGAAGAAGCCTTTGCTTATCTTGAGGAAATCCAAGCTGACAGTGACTGGTATGTCTCGGCTTTGCTTCTTAAGGCAGATCTTTACCAGTTGGAAGGTTTGACAGATGTGGCGCGTGAGAAACTGCTGGAGGCTTTGACCTACTCAGAGGATCCTCTCTTAATATTTGGCTTGGCAGAGTTGGATAGTGAGTTGGAAAATTACCAAGAAGCTATTCAAGGCTATGCCCAGTTAGATAATCGCTCAATTTATGAGCAAACAGGCATTTCTACCTATCAACGAATTGGCTTTGCCTATGCTCAGTTAGGGAAATTTGAAACGGCTACAGAGTTTTTGGAAAAAGCCCTGGAGTTAGAATACGATGACCTAACAGCTTTTGAGCTGGCCAGCCTTTACTTTGATCAAGAAGAATACCAAAAAGCTGTCCTCTATTTTAAGCAGATCGATACCATTTCTCCTGACTTTGAAGGCTATGAGTATGGGTACAGTCAGGCCTTACATAAGGAACACCAAGTTCAAGAAGCCCTGCGTATCGCTAAGCAAGGATTAGAGAAAAATCCCTTTGAAACTCGTCTCTTGCTGGCTGCTTCACAATTTTCTTATGAATTGCATGATGCTAGTGATGCAGAGAACTACCTCCTTACTGCTAAAGAAGATGCTGAGGATACGGAAGAAATCTTACTCCGTCTAGCTACTATTTATCTGGAGCAGGAGCGTTATGAGGATATTCTAGACTTGCAGAGCGAAGAGCCAGAAAATCTCTTGACCAAGTGGATGATTGCTCGTTCCTATCAAGAAATGGACGATTTGGATACTGCCTATGAGCTTTACCAAGAATTAGTAGGGGATTTGAAGGACAATCCAGAGTTTCTGGAACACTATATCTATCTTTTGCGTGAATTAGGTTACTTTGAGGAAGCAAAAGTCAATGCACAAACTTATTTAAAACTGGTTCCAGATGATGTGCAAATGCAAGACTTATTTGAGAGATTATAAGAATATATTTTTAAAAACTGTATCTAATCATTTTTGATAGATATAGTTTTTCTTTTTCAAATAGAATTTTTTTACAAAAATTCTTGGTTATTTTGTTTATTTATGCTATAATAGGAACAATTATTTTTAGGAGGTGCAGTATGTCTTATTTGTTTGAGATATTACCGAGTTTATTGAGCGGTGCAAGCATGACTTTGCAGGTTTTTGCACTGGTCTTGATTTTTTCTATTCCTTTGGGCGTTTTGATTGCCTTTGCCTTGCAAGTCCATTGGAAGCCCCTCCATCATTTGATTAATATTTATATTTGGATTATGCGAGGCACACCCTTGCTCTTGCAATTAATCTTTATCTATTATGTGCTGCCAAGTATTGGGATTCGTTTGGACCGTCTTCCTGCGGCTATCATTGCCTTTGTATTGAATTATGCGGCTTACTTTGCTGAAATCTTCCGTGGTGGGATTGATACCATTCCTAAAGGTCAATATGAGGCTGCTAAGGTCTTGAAGTTCAGTCCTTTTGCCACAGTACGCTATATTATCTTGCCCCAAGTGACCAAGATTGTTCTTCCTAGTGTCTTTAATGAAGTCATGAGTTTGGTCAAGGATACCTCTCTGGTCTATGCTCTAGGCATTTCAGACCTTATCTTGGCTAGTCGCACAGCTGCCAACCGTGATGCTAGTCTAGTTCCTATGTTCTTGGCAGGAGCCATTTACTTGATTTTGATTGGGATTGTGACTATTCTTTCCAAAAAAGTTGAGAAGAAGTACAGTTACTATAGATAGGAGACTGCCATGTTAGAATTACGAAATATCAATAAAGTCTTTGGTGAAAAGCAAATTTTATCTAATTTCAGTCTAAAAATTCCTGAAAAGCAAATCCTAGCTATCGTAGGACCTTCTGGTGGAGGTAAGACAACCCTCTTGCGTATGCTTGCGGGTCTTGAAACCATTGATTCAGGGCAAATCTTTTATAATGGAGAAACTTTAGAACTGGATGAACTAGAGAAGCGGAATTTACTGGGATTTGTATTCCAAGATTTTCAACTTTTCCCTCATTTATCCGTTCTAGACAATTTGACCTTATCGCCCGTAAAAACCATGAGAATGAAGCAAGAAGAGACTGAGAAGAAGGCGCGAGGGCTTTTGGAACAATTAGGACTGGCTGGTCATGCAGACGCCTATCCTTTCTCACTATCTGGTGGTCAAAAGCAGCGGGTAGCCTTAGCGCGTGCTATGATGATTGACCCAGAAATCATTGGCTACGATGAACCAACTTCTGCACTTGATCCAGAATTGCGCTTGGAAGTGGAAAAACTGATCTTGCAAAATAGGGAACTTGGCATGACGCAGATTGTGGTTACCCACGATTTACAGTTCGCTGAAAATATCGCAGATCAGATTCTCAAGGTTGAGCCCAAGTAGGAGGTGCCAATGACTAATAAGAAAATTGCTTTAGTATTGGTTTCTCTCCTGACTCTTTTTTTAACAGCTTGTACTCAGAAGGCTAGTGATCCAAAGCAGGATAACTGGGATAAATATCAAGAGCAGGGGACCATTACTATTGGTTTTGACAATACCTTTGTACCCATGGGTTTTGAAGAAAAGAATGGCCAATATACAGGCTTTGATATTGACTTAGCACAAGCTGTCTCTGAAAAATTAGGTTTTAAGGTTCAATTTCAACCCATTGACTGGGATATGAAGGAGACGGAACTGCAAAATGGAACCATTGATGCCATCTGGAATGGCTATTCTGCCACTGATGAACGCCGAGAGAAAGTTGCCTTTAGCATTCCATATATGGAAAATCAGCAAGTTCTGGTTACGAAGAAAAGCCAGCAGATTCGTTCAGTAGAGGATATGAAGGATAAGACCTTGGGAGCCCAAGCAGGTTCCTCTGGTTATTTAGACTTTGAAGCCCAGCCAGATTTACTGAAAAATCGTGTCAAAGATCAGAAGGCTAATCAGTACCAGAGTTTTAATGAGGCCTTGATTGACTTGAAAAATGATCGGATTGATGCCTTGTTGATTGACCGAGTGTATGCTAATTACTACCTCCAGTCTGAGGGGATATTAAATGACTACAATGTCTTTTCAGCAGGATTTGAAAGTGAATCTTTTGCGGTCGGAGTTAGACCTGCTGACAAAAGATTACTACAAGCTTTAAACCAAGCCTTTATCGCACTACACCAAGAAGGAAAGTTCCAAGAGATTAGCCAAAAATGGTTTGGTGCTGACGTGGCAACAAAAGAAGTGAAAAGTAGAGATTGAGTGTTTCCTCAATCTCTTTTTGCATCAAAAAATCCCCTGACAAGAGCCAGAGGATAAGAGTATTATTTCATTGTTGGGAAGAGCAATACATCACGGATAGTGGTTGTATCAGTGAGGAGCATGCAGAGACGGTCGATACCGATTCCCAAACCACCTGTTGGTGGCATACCGTATTCAAGGGCCTCAATGTAGTCGTAGTCGATGCCTGTCGCTTCATCGTCACCAAGTTCTTTGGCTTTTGCTTGGGCTTCAAAACGGCTAAGTTGGTCGATTGGGTCGTTCAACTCAGTAAAGGCATTACCGTACTCCTTAGTCATGATAAAGAGTTCGAAACGGTCAGTAAAGCGTTCGTCTTCAGGATTTTTCTTAGCTAGTGGAGATACAGCTACTGGATGTCCATAGACAAAGGTAGGTTGGATTAAGGTTTCTTCAACAAACTCTTCAAAGAAGGCATTGATGATGTGGCCAACTTCAGTGTAGTGTTTCTCAACTGGAACTTTCTTCTCAGCAGCGATAGCTTTGGCTTCTTCCAAAGTCATGTCTTGCCAGAAATCTACACCAGTAATTTCTTTGATAGCATCCACCATGTGAACACGTTTAAATGGTTCATTGATTTTGATTTCAGTACCTTGATAGTTAATTGGGCCATCGCCTTTGACTGATTTAGCAGCGTGTTGGATAATACCTTCAGTCAAGTCCATGATGTCTTGGAAGTCTGCATAAGCTTGGTAAACTTCGATAGAAGTAAACTCAGGGTTATGAGTAGCATCCATTCCTTCGTTACGGAAGATACGTCCGATTTCATAGACGCGTTCCATACCACCGACGATAAGGCGTTTCAAGTGAAGCTCAGTCGCGATACGAAGCACCATGTCAATGTTTTGGGCATTATGGTGGGTGATAAATGGACGGGCAGCAGCACCACCAGCTTCATTGTGAAGAACAGGTGTTTCGACTTCAAGGAAACCTTTTTGATCAAGGTAACGACGGATTTCAGAAATGATTTTTGAACGAGTGACAAAGCGCTCAAAGCTTTCACGGTTAGAAATCAAGTCAAGGTAACGTTTACGGTAAATTGTTTCAACGTCTGTCAAACCGTGGAATTTCTCAGGAAGTGGGCGGAGTGCTTTAGATAAGTGAGTGATGTGAGTAGCTTTGATAGAGAGTTCTCCCATATCTGTACGCATCACTTCACCTTCGACACCAAGGAAGTCACCAAGGTCTGCTTTTTTGAAGATATCGTAGTTTTCTTCACCGACAGCATCCTTACGAACGTAAATCTGGATTTGACCTTCGCGGTCTTGAAGGTGGGCAAAACCTACTTTACCTTTACCCCGTTTGGTTACCAAGCGTCCTGCGATAGTAGCTGTTTCATTTTTATCATGTAATTGTTCTTTATCGAGGTCGGCATATTTATCTTTTAATTCTTGTGAATTTGCAGTGCGTTCAAAGCGTTTTCCGAAAGGATCGATTCCTTGTTCACGGAGCGCAGCCATTTTTTCACGGCGAACGATCTGCTGGTCATTTAGTTCTTCCATATGTTCTGTTGACATGGGATCCTCCTAGTTTTACTCAAAATTGAATACGATGAGTCATTTTTTGCGATACTCCCATTTTATCATAAATAAGCAAGAAATTCACGGATAATCTTTCAAAACTAAAAAGAACTTGACGCTAAAATCAAGTTCTGTTATTGATAGGAAGTATCATTCCAAGTATCGAGAGTAAATGTTTCAAAATCATGGGTTTCTAGAATGGTCAGGCTGGCATTTGCTAGACCGCCATCTTTACGAAGAAGTGGTTCTTTATAACCTAGAAGAGTACGAAGACTGGCAGTAAGATTGGCACCGTGACCGACAATTAGAATACGCTCAGCTGGACTATCTTTTAATGATTTGATAAATTGGATGGTCCGTTGCGTGGTACTATAGAGGGATTCGGCTCCAAACATTTGAGTGTCAAATTGAGCAAGATTAGATCGAAAAGCTTTGATTTGTTGTGGGTAAATAGCTTCCAAGGTTGCAATTTTTAAACCTTCTAACTTACCCAGCTGCCATTCACGGAGATTAGGAACACTTTCTAAAGGACAGGGGGTCTGGAGTTGACTTTGGATAATTTCAGCAGATTTGACCGCTCGAGGTAAATCACTTGAATAAATCTGATCGAAAGGAATATCCTTGAGATACTGGCCTAGTCGTTTTAGGGTTTCAATGGATTCAGGAAGAAGGGGAGAATCTCCACTAGCACCTTGAAAGCGTCCTTCTTGGTTCCAGACTGTACGACCGTGGCGGACAAAGTAGAGTTTCATTATTTGCTGTCCTCCAAGATATCTGCAAAGTCGGCCTTTACAAAGCTGGCCAAGTCTTGGGGAGCAACGATAATGCTGTGACCAACTTCCCCAGCAGAGACAATCATTTGATCCAAGTCTAGAGCAATTTTATCGATAAAAATGGGATAATTGTGTTTCTGACGAATTCCGACAGGATTATTTGCTCCATGAATGTAACCAGTTGTTTTTTCCAAGTCCTTTTGTGGAATCATGCTCACTTTTTTATTGCCAGAAATTTTGGCTAGTTTCTTTTCCGACAAGTGTTGAGTGATAGGGACAATTCCGATAATCGGTCCTGTTTTATCTCCCAAAAGAGCCAAGGTTTTGAAAATCTGATCTCGTTCATAACCTTGAGGAAGCTCTCCTTCCAGGGCATTGATTTGAATCCCCTGATGTGGGATATTTGCTTTAGACAGGATTTGTTCTACTAATGTTTTTTTGATTTTAACTTTTTTTGCCATTATTTATACTTATCCTCCAATTGGCTCATCCAAATACCAAGCCAGATTCCCAGCGCAAAGAAGAAGGAGATGATAACATACCCAACAAGAGAAATACCAGTGTATTGGATACTTTCAGCGTTTCCTGCATTTGGAATCAAGATTAAAAGGGTACTTGATAGGACGATACCGATGATGAAATGATAGACACGTGAGTGGTAATTGTTTAAGGCATAATCCATCAATTTTGAAAAAACGATGAGAGTTGCACCTGCCCCGATTCCAATTGGGAAGAAGGTTCCCAAGAGGTCAAAGGTTTTAAAACCAGTCAACATAGGAGCATAGAGTCCCAAAATCAAAAGTAGATTTGATGGACTGAGGCCAGGAACCAATACGCCAAGAGCCAGCAGTACACCTGCTAGTACGAAATTAAGAAAGCTGGCACTTAAGGTTCCAACTACAAAATTTAAGGCATAGAGACCTAGTCCAGAAATGATAAAGGTTGCCCAGAACCAAGCTAAATCAATCTTGTCTCGGTCAGATTCTCGAGTTGATTCTTTGAGGAGGCTAGGAACTGTACCAATGATGGCACCCGCAAAGCTCCATAAGACAAAGACCTGATAATTTTCAAGTAGGTATTCAATCGGGTAGGAAAATAAGCCGATCCCCAGAAGCATGCCGATGGCAACTGGAATAAAATACAAAACATTTTCTTTAAAGTCTTTAAAGGGATGGGCTAGAAAGCCAATCATTCGTTCATAAATACCTAAGATTGCTGCTAGAACCCCTCCGGAAATTCCCGGTAGAATAAATCCAAGAGCAATCACAATCCCTTTAATAACACGTGCTAACCATGAGAGCATATTGTTCCTCCAACTATTTCTATTTCAAAAAATCCTTACTATATTGTATCACAATCTAAAACAAAAAGAAAAAGCAAATGAGAAACAAATGCTTTTAAGGTTTTAAAAATAGTTTTCTAAAGGTTTCTTCCTTATTTTTTAAAGAAGAGATGACGTTAATATCCAAATCGTGGTCAAAACCAGCAATTTTTCCTTTAGAAGTGTACTGGTGAATGTCGTAATCTAAATCAGTCTTAGGAGTTGCTTCGTAAAATCCTGAGTCAGAACCATAGGAAGGAATCCATACAGACGTAAACTTGTCTGTATTAATACTGTGTTCTTCCATGAAGTAGACCCCAACGTAGATTCCGATATTTTTAGCACCTAGCGATTCTAGTTTTGCACGAAAAGCTTCAACCCCTTCGTTCATATTGGACATGGTTTTTTCTTCCACGTCTAGCCAATAGTAGCTAGGGCTGTATGGCGATGAAGCATTATAAAAAACTTCAGCAGCCTTTTCCATTTCTTGGATACTTTTTCCAGCTACATAGGCATAGACACCAACTGGGACATTTCGTTTTTGAAACTCAGTGATATGGGTTTTAAAGGCCTTATCAACACCATTAACATAGGAAGCATCGTTCTCTTTGGACGTTTGAGCACCACTATGGACGCGAACAATAGCTCCAGAAATGTTTTGGGAGAGAGTATCGTAATTAATTTCCTCAGGACGTTGCCAACCAGAAACATCAATCACCGGTTTATCTATATTATGTAGCGCTTGCGTTTCTACTTGCGCGATATTTGACTTTGTTTTTACAGGATGGTCCTCAAAACGAGGGCGATTCAGGATTAAAATGAAAATCATAATCCCAAAAAAACCAAACAAAATAAGCGGATTTATTTTCTTTCTCATATCTCATAATTTTACCTTAAAAATGAGAAAAAATCAAAAAAAATACTCAAAAAATGGGTTAAGAAAGGACTTTAGAGCATTTTTTCATTCAAGAGCGCGGAATGATTTGAAATATGGTATAATAAAAGGGAATTTCTAGAGAAAAGAGAAGATTATGTCAAATTATGCCATTATTTTAGCAGCGGGTAAAGGGACTCGCATGAAATCTGATTTGCCAAAAGTGTTGCACAAGGTTGCGGGTATTTCTATGTTGGAACATGTTTTCCGTAGTGTGGGAGCTATCCAACCTGAAAAGACAGTAACAGTTGTAGGACACAAGGCGGAATTGGTTGAGCAGGTCTTGGCTGGACAGACAGAATTTGTGACTCAATCTGAACAGTTAGGGACTGGCCATGCAGTTATGATGACAGAGCCTATCCTAGAAGGTTTGTCAGGTCACACCTTGGTTATTGCAGGGGATACTCCTTTAATCACAGGTGAAAGCTTGAAAAACTTGATTGATTTCCACATCAATCATAAAAATGTGGCCACTATCTTGACTGCTGAAACAGATAATCCTTTTGGCTATGGACGAATTGTGCGTAATGACAATGCTGAAGTTCTTCGCATTGTTGAGCAGAAGGATGCTACAGATTTTGAAAAGCAAATCAAGGAAATTAATACTGGAACCTATGTTTTTGACAACGAGCGTTTGTTTGAAGCTTTGAAAAATATCAATACCAATAACGCTCAAGGTGAATACTATATTACAGACGTCATTGGCATTTTCCGTGAGGCTGGTGAAAAAGTCGGCGCTTATACTTTGAAAGATTTTGATGAAAGTCTTGGGGTAAATGACCGTGTGGCTCTTGCAACTGCTGAGTCGGTTATGCGTCGTCGTATCAATCATCAGCACATGGTCAACGGTGTTAGCTTTGTCAATCCAGAAGCAACTTATATCGATATTGATGTTGAGATTGCTCCTGAAGTTCAAATTGAAGCCAATGTTACCTTGAAAGGGCGAACGAAAATTGGTGCTGAGACTGTTTTGACAAATGGAACTTATGTGGTGGATAGCACTATCGGAGCAGGAGCTGTTATTACCAACTCTATGATTGAGGAAAGTAGTGTTGCAGACGGTGTGACAGTCGGTCCTTATGCCCACATTCGTCCAGGTTCATCTCTAGGTGCCCAAGTCCATATTGGTAACTTTGTTGAGGTGAAAGGTTCTTCAATCGGTGAGAATACCAAGGCTGGTCATTTGACTTATATTGGAAACTGTGAAGTGGGTAGCAAGGTTAATTTTGGTGCTGGAACCATTACAGTCAACTATGACGGCAAAAACAAATACAAGACAGTCATTGGCAACAATGTCTTTGTTGGTTCAAATTCAACCATTATTGCCCCAGTTGAGTTGGGTGACAATTCTCTTGTTGGAGCTGGTTCAACTATTACCAAAGACGTGCCAGCAGATGCGATTGCCATTGGACGCGGTCGTCAGGTTAACAAAGACGAATATGCAACTCGCCTTCCTCATCATCCTAATAATCAGTAGGAGTCTGTCATGGAATTTGAAGAAAAAACGCTTAGTCGAAAAGAAATCTATCAAGGTCCAATTTTTAAACTGGTCCAAGATCAGGTTGAATTACCAGAAGGCAAGGGAACTGCCCAACGGGATTTGATTTTCCACAATGGAGCTGTCTGTGTTTTAGCAGTAACGGATGAACAAAAACTCATCTTGGTCAAGCAGTACCGCAAAGCTATCGAGGCTGTCTCTTACGAAATTCCAGCCGGAAAGTTGGAAGTAGGAGAAAATACAGACCCTGTTGCAGCAGCCCTTCGTGAATTAGAGGAAGAAACAGCCTATACAGGGAAATTAGAACTTTTGTATGACTTTTATTCAGCCATTGGCTTTTGTAATGAAAAATTAAAACTATATCTAGCAAGCGATTTGACGAAAGTGGAAAATCCGCGTCCGCAGGATGAAGATGAGACCTTGGAAGTCCTTGAAGTGAGCTTAGAAGAAACTAAGGAATTGATCCAATCAGGTCATATCTGTGATGCCAAGACAATTATGGCTATACAGTATTGGGAATTGCAGAAAAAATAGAGGAGGTCAGTATGGGTAAACCTTTATTAACGGATGAAATGATTGAAAGGGCTAATAGAGGCGAAAAAATTTCAGGTCCTCCTTTACTAGATGATGAGGAGACAAAAATTTTACCAACCTCTTCTTCCCGTTTTGGTTATGCCAAACCTAAGGATCATGGTTTTAGCCAGGAAACCTTGAAGATTCAGGTCGAACCGTCTATTCATAAAAGCCGTCGCATTGAAAATACCAAGAGAAATGTCTTCAATTCTAAGTTGAATAAAATCTTATTCGCTGTCATCTTTCTCTTGATTTTGCTTGTCTTAGCAATGAAACTTTTGTAATAGAAAAGGAATTGAAATGAAAATAGGAATTATTGCGGCTATGCCAGAAGAACTGGCTTATCTGGTCCAGCATTTAGACAATGCCCAGGAGCAAGTTATTTTAGGGAATACCTATCATACAGGAACCATTGCCTCGCATGAAGTCGTTCTTGTAGAAAGTGGAATTGGTAAGGTCATGTCTGCCATGAGTGTGGCGATTTTGGCTGATCATTTTCAAGTGGATGCTTTGATTAACACGGGATCAGCTGGGGCAGTGGCAGAGGGTATTGCTGTTGGGGATGTTGTGATTGCTGATAAATTAGTCTATCATGATGTGAATGTCACAGCTTTTGGCTATGCTTATGGACAAATGGCACAACAACCGCTTTATTTCGAATCAGATAAAACTTTTATTGCTCAAATCCAAGAGAGTTTATCTCAATTGGACCAGAACTGGCATCTTGGTTTGATTGCTACAGGAGATAGTTTTGTTGCAGGAAATGACAAGATAGAAGCGATTAAGTCTCATTTCCCAGATGTTTTAGCCGTGGAGATGGAGGGGGCAGCTATTGCTCAGGCAGCGCATGCTCTTAATCTTCCAGTTTTAGTCATCCGAGCTATGAGTGATAATGCCAACCATGAAGCAAACATCTCTTTTGATGAGTTTATTATCGAAGCTGGACGTCGCTCTGCTCAAGTCTTGTTAGCCTTTTTGAAGGCCTTAGCTTAAGCGGAAATTTGACAGTTTTTCTAGCTTATGATAAGATTTAAGTAAAGAAAAGCTAGAAAACGTTTCAGAGGATATTATGAGTATTGAAATGACCGTCAGTGAGATTGCAGAGGTCTTAGGATTATCTCGCCAAGCAATCAATAACCGTGTCAAAGAATTACCAGAAGAAGACACAGATAAAAATGACAAAGGGGTAACAGTCGTTACCAGAAGTGGCTTGATTAAGCTAGAAGAAATCTATAAAAAAACGATTTTTGAAGATGAGCCTGTCAGTGAAGATGTCAAGCAACGTGAGTTGATGGAGATTCTGGTTGATGAGAAGAATGCAGAAATTCTCCGCCTTTATGAACAATTAAAAGCCAAGGATCGCCAGTTATCAGAAAAAGATGAGCAGATGCGTATCAAAGACCGCCAGATTGCTGAGAAAGACAAACAACTCGATCAGCAGCAACAATTGACCCTTCAAGCCATGAAGGATCAAGAAAATCTTAAGCTAGAGCTGGACCAAGCAAAAGAAGAAGTCCAATCAACTAAGAAAGGCTTTTTTGCTCGTTTATTTGGAGGATAATCAAGGAGCTGTTTAGGTTAAATGCTAACCTGATGGCTTCTTTTGTTTCTAAATAGTATAGTTGCTCAAGTAATACTCAATGAAAATCAAAGAGCAAACTAGGAAACTAGCCGCAGGCTGTACTTGAGTACGGCAAGGCGACGTTGACGTGGTTTGAATTAGTATAAAATAACAGTATAGGAGAGGTAGAAAATGGAACGATTAGAAGATTACATTGCTTTTGACTTAGAATTTAATCAGCATGAAGGACAAATACACTTGATTCAAGTATCGGCAGTGCGTTTTAGAGATGGTCAGGAAATCGATGCCTATGATTCCTATGTCCATACTAGTGTGCCTCTAAAGAATTTTATTAATGGATTGACGGGGATTACAGCTGAGACCTTAAAAGATGCTCCCCCAGTGGAGGAAGTTATAAAAGAATTCCAAGAGTTTGTGGGTTCTTTGCCGATGATAGGCTACAATGCTGTTAAAAGTGATTTACCTATTTTAGAGGACCATGGTTTAGACTACAGCCAGCAGTACAAGGTGGATCTGTATGATGAAGCTTTTGAACGTCGGAGTTCAGATTTACATGGTATTGCCAATCTCAAATTGCAAACTGTTGCCTCGTTTCTTGGATTTCAAGGTCAGTCCCATAATAGCTTAGAGGATGCTCGTATGACAGCGCGTGTTTACGAGTCCTTTCTAGAGTCAGACAAGGCTAGAGAATTGTTAGGGGCAGAAAGTAGTCTTTCAAACAATCCTTTTGGAGGCTTGGACTTGTCTCAATTATTTAACTAGGAGTGCCTATGAAACCTGAAAAACCTAAAAATCTGGGTTTTAAGCAGATATACTTTAATCTAGATAAAATACTTTTTCTATTTTTCTTGACTTTTATGATGATTGAGTTTGTCTGGTTACCAGCAAATTCTTGGATTGCTGGACTTTTGCTCCGTCAGACAGGCTATCTCTTTCTATCTTACAACAATATTTTTGCCATTATAAAAGGTTCTCCCTTTGTTAGTCTTGCTTTATTTATTCTGGTAATCGTTAATTTACTGATCGCCTATTACCAGATAGGACTTCTCTTTATCGGAGCCCGGCACCTACTCTATCATGAAAAGAGAACTTTGCTGGAGTACAGTCGTAAGGTCTTTCGACAAAGTTTCTTGTTTATGAAGCAAGCGACACTTTCCAAGATAGCCTTTATCTTCTTTTATATCATGATGCTCTTTCCATTGATTCGAAAGATTTTAAAGATTTATTACCTCAATAAAATCGTCATTCCGGACTTTATCGTTGATTATGTGGAAGACAAGTATTGGCTAGTAGGTATAGTGGTTACTATTCTTGCTTTACTTCTATTTTACATTTCAGTGCGCTTGATGTTTGCCCTACCTCAGCTTTTATTTGAGAAGAAAACAGTCAAAGAAGCAGTCAGATACAGTCTAGAGAAGACAAGAAAGCACTCTTGGTTTTATATTTGGAACTTGCTTTGGATTGTCGTCAAAACCTACATATTTTTCATTCTTTTATTGATCCCAATCTTGACAAGTCAGGCACTGATGGATGGTTTGACCCATAAGGAATCTCTTGTGATGGGAATTATTAACTTTGTCTTGATTAAGAATTTCCACTATATGGCCTTGACTTACTTTCTCATTAAGTTTGTTTCCTTCTTAACAGGAGAAGAATTAGAAATCACACCAAGGAGAAAGAAAGACCACTGGATGAGATGGGGAGTGATGGGATGTGCTGCTATCTTTTTCGCTCTTGAGGGTTATGTTTATTTAGAAGCTCCAGTTGCTAACAAACCTTTGATTATCTCTCACAGGGGAGTATCTAATAAGAATGGTGTGCAAAATACCGTCCAATCACTAGAAAAAACCGCTCAGTTATCTCCAGACTTCGTTGAGACGGATGTTCAGGAAACAAAAGATGGCCAGTTTGTCATGATGCATGATGCCAATATCAAGAATTTGACAGGAGTTAATGCCAAACCTCAGGATTTAACCTTGGAGGAATTGACCAAACTTGATATTTCAGAAAATGGTTATCATAGCAAGGTGTCTAGTTTTGATGACTATCTCAATAAAGCCAATGAATTACATCAAAAACTCCTTATTGAAATTAAAACTAGTCGAAAAGATAGCCCAGATATGATGAAACGCTTTATGGAAAAATATGGAACTGTTCTTAAGCAGAATGGTCACCAAATGCAATCCTTGGACTACCATGTGATTGACCAGGTTTTAGCCTACGATACTCAAATTCCAGTCTTTTTAATCCTACCTTATAATAGTATTTTTCCAAGAACCAAGGCCACAGGTTATACTATGGAGTATTCAACCTTGGATGAAAATTTTGTCAACAAGCTTTGGAATACCGATCAGAAATTGTATGTTTGGACAATTAATAGTTCAGAGTCCTTTGATAAATCTGTTCATTTGGGTGCAGACGGCATGATAACGGATGATTTGGAAATGATTCAAGAGCAGGTTACCATTGCCCAAGAAGACCCAGAGTATACGGAATTGCTTTTCAAACAGGCCATGGAATTCTTTAATTTTTAGTAATCAAAAAGAGGAACAGTTGTTCCTCCCATGATAGGCAAGTATTCTCTTGAATGCTTGTTTTTCTTATGCTTAGAATGGCAATTTTCCAGCGAAAGCCCCCAATTTTTTCTTGGTAGTTTCATCGATTTGTTCAAGAGCAGAGTTGATGGCTTGAACAGTCATATCTGAAAGAGTTTCAAGGTCTTCAGGGTCAACGACAGCTGGATTGAAGTCAATGCTGACAACTTTCTTATCTCCAGTTAATGTCGCTTGAACAAGGTCTTGAGCAGATTTGCCAACAAATTGCATAGCAGCAAGTTCAGCTTGGCTTTGTTCCATTTGTTTTTGAAGTTTTTGTGCTTGACGCATCATGTTTTGCATGTTCATCATGGTGATTTATAGTTTCCTTTTACAATTATTTTCCTTTTTATTTTATCAATTTTGATGTCAAAAGTCTAATCTTTTTTAGAGTGAATTTATCAAGTATCGATAGGGATGTAGATGGAATAAAAATATAGGATAGATATTCTAAGAGCATAAGAATATTTATCCTATATGTGTTTATGAAAAGTTGCTAGATATTTTATGAGCTCGTTCAAGGGTTTACTAACACTATTCTACTTTGTAGAAAAATCCGTCAGTGTGGCCATTGATAAGTTGTTGTCCAGACCATAAACGATCTTGTGTTGTATCAGATTGGTCAGTATAGCCATTATCTGGAGAAGAGGTGACAGACATGGTTAGAGGTGTTCCAGCTGGTAAAAAGGCAAGGGCAGAGCCACCAGCACCTCCATCTTTAGGAAGTATATTTGCCTTAAGAAAGTTGTCAATTTCTTTAGCATGTTCAATTGAAATCTTGGACTGATCACTTACTAAACCATTTTTGTCAAAGGTGAATTCAATACCTGTAGGATTTCTCCAAGTTCCTGCAACACTAGAAAAATCTCCATTTTGAATTGCAGAAATATCCATCCCTTGCATTTCTGACTGAAGGGAGGGTTCTTCATTTATGAGATTTGTGACAGATTTCCAAGAGAAAGATCTTATGTCAAGGGAAGGTGGTTTTGTCCCCAGTCCCTCTTCTGTATCTGATTCGCTAATTAACTCTAACCGTGTTCCATCCTGATTTAACTTGTATAGCTTAACTTGGATTTGATTAGTAGATACACGGGTAGATAATTGGAAATAGCCATTTTCTAAAGGATTAAAATGTACTCGCTCTCCAATAAAGTCCAGATTGTTTTCTGCATTGGTCAGTCGAATAACTTCGTCATTTTTAAGAGTTCGAATATCTAATAAATCGTAATAGTTAGAATCCGTTTTAAGGGCAACCAAAAGTTCGTCCGTACCATTTTGGTCTAAATCATACAAGCTGTATTGTAGTCGAGAGTATTCTTTAGGATAAGTATTTTTAAAGTTTGCTTTTGAATTGAGCTCTTTAGGTGAAGCTGATGAACCATCTAATACTTTGGCATATTCTTTAAGGACAGGATTATATAGGGTGTAATCATTTTTCTTCTCTTCCGATGTGGAAGAAGTTGAACTAGTACTTGAGGCAATCGCTTTAGAACTTGTTGCAGAAGTATTTTCACTCTGATGTTGGCAAGCCGTTAAAATAGAGATAGCTAAAATACTAATACTGAATAGAAATAATTTTTTCATATGTTTAATCTTGCAATTCTAAACCTTGAGCATCTTGGTGCCATTTGCTACCAGTTTTGGACGTTAAAACTTGAATAGTAATTATAATATTCCAAATTGCATTTGCTAGTAAAACAAATGGCAATAAAATAGGAATGATAGCTAGCAGAGTTATGCCGATACGCTTGTATCCTTGTTTGGAATTTCCGATGTAAAAATCGTATCCACCAAGTGCTCCTAAAAATAGGGCAAATAAGGCTGCGGCCAGTTTAGATTTATCACTCACTCCATTTGAATGTTGGCTAGAGCTAGCTGGAGATGTGTTATCTATTTTTGAAACAATATACTCATCACCGTTTTGATAAAATTCTACGTAATCACCTACTTGTGGTTCAAAACCAAAACTTTTTCTTGAAATTGCAGTAAATTGGCCATTATCACCTTTTCCAACATAAACTGTTTCATCTTCAATTTTTATAACTTTGTTCATATAATTGTCTCCTTAATCTATTTCTATTGTATGTTAGACCCACTCACCGTTGTAATTGATACGGTAGCCATCAGGTGTTGTCGTATTGATTGCTAGTGCACCAGAGCTATAAGCATAGTACCATTTACCAGATACCTTCATCCAGCCAGTTTTCATAGCGCCTGAGTCTTGAAGATAGTACCAGTTACCGTTATTTTTTAGCCAACCAGTCTTCATAGCACCTGAACCGTCGAGATAGTACCAGCTACCGTCTTTTACCCAGCCAGTTTGCATCCAGCCAGAGTTATCAAAACGATACCAAACACCATTGATTTTTTCCCAGCCATTAGTTGTATAGGAACCGTCGGCGTGTTTGTACCACCAACGAGAACCAGATTGTAGCCAACTACCTGAGATATTAGAATTCGAACCTGATTGAGTTGTTGTGTTAGTATTTGAATTTGTAGAAGGATTTCCGATAGTCACATCTTTTCTAACTTTAAAGACACGTTTTCTTGTATCAGTTAAGTCACCGTAAGGCGAACCAGCTTCTCCAGACATCTCCAAAATATATGTTCCATCTGGAAATTGTTCTGAAACAAAAATATCACCTTTAAATTGATTGCTATAAAATAAAGGTTGTAAAAATTGATCACTGACATCTTTAGTTAAGCCACTAAAAATGACAGCATCGTGACTTTGGTACACAATTTTTCCGGTCGCTTTATCAATCAAAGTAACATTTCCCTTAGCAGCATTATCACCTCCATGTGGTAGTGGCTCTGAAAGTTTTCCTTCGAAGCTAAGTCCAAAATAATCAATTTCAACTTTTGTAATTGTTGCGTCTATTTGTTTTTCAGTACTCGTATTCTCGCTAGCTGATACTTGATTAGCTGTGATGACTCCAGTGCCAAGAAGTGATAGAGCTGATATAGTTGCAAGTGTGAATTTTTTAGTTTGTTTGTGCATTCATTTAATACTCCCTATTTTTATTTGTTGTAAAGTAATCAGTTTGTCCAAAAATCTAGACTTTTTTGGACAAACTTGATAGAATGGTAGTGTAATAATAATCGGTCAAAATGCTGGATTTTAGAACCTTTTTTCTAACGAAAATGGTTCTAAAATAAAGTGTATTTCCTGTCCAAAAAATCCTAGGTTTTTTGACAGGAACTATGAATTTTTTATCCAATTATGAAAGGTGCTTTTTGATACTCCTAAGATGTCTGCACCTTCTCGTAAGGTTATTTCTTTTTTCGTATATTGAGCTATTACATCAGGGAGATTATCCGGGGCAAGCAATTTTGGTCTACCGAATTTTTTCCCTTTTTTCTTTGCTTCTCGTATTCCTTCCATTTGTCTTTGTTTGATTTGTTCTCTTTCAAACTGTGCCACATAAGATAGAACTTGCAAAACGATGTCAGATATTAGTTTTCCTGTGATATTGTCATCGCTATTCTTTGTGTTTAATAAGGGGAAATCTAAAACAGTTATATTTACTTTCTTTTTCTTAGTAATTGATTGCCATTGTTCTAAAATTTCATCATAGTTTCTTCCCAATCTATCAATTGATTTAATAACTAATTCATCATTCTCCTTCAAGGTAGTTAATAATTTTTGATATTCTATTCTGTCAAAATCCTTTCCTGAAACATAATCAATAAAAATATTTTCTTTTGCTAATTTATTTTCTACCAAGGCTGAAAATTGTCTATCGATATTTTGTTCTCTTGTAGATACTCGAACATAACCGTAACGCATAAGGCTACCACCTATCTTTTTATCTCTATTTTAGACAAAAAGAAAACTACCGCCCATAATGAGTGGTAGTTTGGTGTACTCTTTGCTACTGTATTTTTTTGCCAAGATTTTGCCTTGGATGCGTGAATAGAAGTGTTGGATAAAAAATCTTAAGGGCTTAAAATCCTTTTAAACCAACCTTTTTGATGTTTACAAAAATTAAAAACAGTATGTTCAATTTTTGCATGTTCATCATGGTGATTTATAGTTTCCTTTTATCTTATTTTCCTTTTTATTTTATCAATTTTGGGGTTAAAAGTCTAATCTTTTTCTGAGAGAATCTAAGAATTGTGCTTAGCAGTGGAAAATAAAAGTAGACTTCCTGCGAAACAAAATATGATACAATAAAACTATGAATTATGAAGTAAGTAAACAATTTTTGGCATTCACGAAAGCAACTTAATCCGTCGGAGTCAATGGGTTGAAGCAACTCTTATTCAAACTGGCTTTACGATTTCAAAAACTCATCTTAGTGCTGAGGATACGGTGATTGTGGATGCAACAGAGCTAAAAATCAATCGTCCTAAAAAATCAACTAGCCAATTATTCTGGTAAAAAGAAATGTCATGCTATGAAGGCTCAGGCGATTGTCACAAGCCAAGGGAGAATTGTTTCTTTGGATATTGTAGTGAACTATTGCCACTATATGAAGTTATTCAAAATGATTCGCAGAAATATCGGACAAGCTGGTAAAATCTTGGCAGACAGTGGTTATCAAGGGATCATGAAGATATATTCACAAGCGTAAATTCCGAGGAAATCAAGCAAACTTAAGCCACTAACTCTTGAAGATAAATCCTATAATCATGTGCTATCTAAAGAGAGAATCAAGGTTGAGAATATTTTGGCCAAAGTAAAAACGTTTAAAATGTTTTCAACAACCTATTGAAATCGACGTAAACGATTTGGATTACGAATGAATTTGATTGCTGGAATTATCAACTGTGAACTAGAATTCTAGTTTCGCAGGAAGTCTAATAAAAAAACTTTGTACTCTAGCAACCATCGCGTGGCTAGCTAGAGTGCAAAGTTTTTTTGAGTCTGGAACATGGAAACAGCAGTTGATTTCAAGAAACAAAAAAGAACAGCCGAAGCTGTCTTTTTATTATTATTTGAGACCGTATTTTTTGTTGAAACGATCCACGCGTCCATCTGCTTGAGTGAACTTTTGACGTCCAGTGTAGAATGGGTGTGAGTCTGATGAAATTTCCACACGGATCAATGGGTAAGTTTCGCCTTCGAACTCAACTGTTTCGTTAGAGCGTTTTGTTGAACCGCTAAGGAATTGGTAACCAGTAGTTGTGTCCATGAAGACAACTGGGCGATATTCTGGATGGATATCTTTTTTCATTTTGCAATATTTCCTTTCTGCCATGGTCTCTTTGCGAGCCATAGATTGTTACCTTACTAGTCTATCAGATTCTGAAAAGTTTGGCAAGTATTTTATCAGTTTTTAAGCAAGTTTTTTAACTTTTGGTAGATGATTTCGTTTTCTTCTAAACTATAGGAATTAGCTCCGCTTGCTAGAGGGTGGCCTCCACCATCATGTTCTTTGGCAATTTCATTGATAGGATGGATTTTACTGCGTAAGCGAACTCGGTAGTGGCCATCAGCCTGCTCCACAAAAATTCCCCAGAGACTAACACTGTCAATGCGTCCAGGTGCGCCTACAATGGCTGCAGTTTCCGCATCGGTGACATTGAATCGTTTTAAGATTTCCTGACTCAGAATCACGCGAGCTGCGCCATTTTCATCCACTTCCAGATGATCGTAGATATAGCCTTGAAGTTTAGCAATTTTGTAACTCATAGTGTCCATTTTGCGAGTGAGAGCCGCAAAGTCAAAGTTATGTTCTCTCAGAGAGGCAGCCAGACGGAGGGTCCGTGCAGTGGTAGAAGGGTAGAGGAAGCGACCTGTATCACCAATAATACCTGCAAAGAGCAATTCAGCAGCGCGATCTGACAAGGCCAGTTGGGTTGTTTGGGCAAATAGGGTAATCATCTCACTAGCGCTACTTGAACTAGTATCTACCCAAGACAGGTCACCGTATACATCATCATTTGGATGGTGGTCAATCTTAATGAGAAAATCACCTTGACTATAGCGCTTATCATCGATACGAGCAGTATTGGCCGTATCACAGACGATGACAAGGGCGCCTTGGTAGGCACTATCTTCAACAAAATCCATCTCAGCCATCCAAGTAAGAGTTGGTTCATCAAAACCAACTGCTTTGATAGTTTTTTCTGGGAAATGATGTTTGAGAAGAGCTTTCAATCCCACCTGACTTCCCAAGGCATCTGGGTCTGGTTTCATATGACGGTGAATGATAATCGTGTCGTATTCTTTGATTTTTTCTAAAATTTGATGGCAAATGTCCATAAATAACCTCAATTCTTTCTCATTTCATTGTAGCACAAGAATTTTTATTTTTAAAATGAAAAAGATGTGATATAATGGAGAAAGATAAATTGAGGAGGACGATATGGCATTAGCAAAAATTGTATTTGCCAGTATGACCGGTAATACCGAAGAAATTGCAGATATTGTAGCAGACAAATTACGTGACTTGGGCTTGGATGTCGATGTTGATGAATGTACAACTGTTGACGCTTCAGACTTCTTGGAAGCAGACATCGCTATCGTTGCGACCTATACTTATGGTGATGGAGAATTGCCAGATGAGATGATGGACTTCTACGAAGACCTAGCTGACCTCAACTTGAATGGCAAAATCTACGGAGTGGTCGGCTCAGGAGATACCTTCTACGATGAATTCTGTAAGGCTGTCGATGACTTTGACCGCGTTTTTGTAGCGACAGGGGCAGAAAAAGGTTCAGAGTGTGTCAAAGTTGATCTCTCTGCTGAGGAAGAAGACATTGAACGCTTGGAACAATTCGCAGAAGAATTGGCTGCAAAAGTAGGATAAGTATAAAAGTGCGCTGATGCAATCAATCAGTGCATTTTTCTTATTGTGAGTTGGGATTTTACTAGCCTATTTGGTGGCTTTTTGATACAATAATTCAAATAAAGGAGGAGATTGTATGGATTTAGATATTATTCGTAAAGAAATTGATCAAATTGACGATCAAATTGTCAAACTGTTAGAAGAACGAATGCATTTGGTTGAGGATGTAGTTGCCTATAAGAAAGCTTCAGGTAAACCGATTTTAGATACTAAGAGAGAAGCGGTTATTTTTGAAAAGGTTAGAAGTCGCGTAGGAGATAAGCGCTATCAGGAGACTATTGTAGCGACTTTTTCGGACATACTCAAACGTTCGCGTGATTATCAGGATCAAAACATCAAATGAAAAAAGAACAATTTTATCCGCTAGGGATTTTTCTAGCTGCCATGTTGGGCGGACTTGTCCGCTATCTAGTTTCTACTTGGTTACCAGCCAGTCCAGATTTTCCTTGGGGCACCCTTCTTGTTAACTATCTAGGTGTTTTCTGCCTGGTGTATCTTGTTAAGGGCTACTTAGTCTATAAGGGAACCAGTAAAGGTGTTATTTTAGCTCTGGGTACAGGTTTTTGTGGTGGTTTGACAACCTTTTCTAGTCTAATACTTGATGCTGTGAAACTGCTTGATACAGGGCGTTATCTTAGTTTAGTCCTGTATTTGCTTTTGAGCATCGGTGGAGGCCTGCTCTTGGCTTACTATTTGGGGAGGAAGAAATGGTAATGGTCTATCTTGCAATTGCTTGTGGTTTCGGAGCTTTAGTGCGCTATTTCTTTTCCCGCTATAATCAAGATTCTAAATTGCCACTCGGAACGCTAATAGCCAATCTTTTGGGTTGTTTTTTAATTGGATTATTCTACAATCATGTGGAGTCTAAGGAAGTCTATGCTATTTTAGCGACGGGTTTTTGTGGAGGTTTAACAACCTTCTCTACCTTGAATGACGAACTCCAAAGACTGTTAAGTGATAAGAAGGTATTTTATAGCTACCTAGCCTTAACCTACCTAGGTGGTTTGGTTGCGATTTTTTTAGGAATTCTGCTATAAATTTCTTTACTTTTTTGTGGAAATTTGGTAAACTGTATCTTGTGTGTAATGGACGCACAAAAATACAGTTTATCCGCTGAGGAAGATTCCTCAAGATTGACAAAGATAGGAGAATAAAATGAATCCATTAATCCAAAGCTTGACTGAAGGTCAACTTCGTACAGATATCCCATCATTCCGTCCTGGTGACACTGTTCGTGTACACGCGAAAGTTGTCGAAGGTAACCGTGAACGTATCCAGATTTTTGAAGGTGTTGTTATCGCACGTAAAGGTGCTGGTATCTCAGAAAACTACACAGTTCGTAAAATCTCTAACGGTGTAGGTGTTGAGCGTATCTTCCCAATCCACACTCCACGTGTTGAAAAAATCGAAGTTGTTCGTTACGGTAAAGTACGTCGTGCGAAATTGTACTACTTGCGTGCTCTTCAAGGTAAAGCAGCTCGTATCAAAGAAATTCGTCGTTAATTCGACTAAAAAACTCTGCTTATTTAGCAGAGTTTTTATCTAGCTCCCTTAGTTCAATGGATATAACAACTCCCTCCTAAGGAGTAGTTGCAGGTTCGATTCCTGCAGGGGGCAGTAATTAGATATCAAAAACCGCTCAGTCGAGCGGTTTTCGTCTATTCTTACCTTTTTACAGTACCCATGTACGGATGGCATGGGCAACGCCAGATTCGTCATTTGTTTTGGTGATGTATTTGGCGATTTTTTTGATTTCTGGATTTCCATTTTCCATGACAACTGGGTTGCCAACGACTTCCAGCATGGCACGGTCATTTTCTTCGTCACCGATAGCCATGGTTTCATCTTTGGTCAATCCTAGTTTTTCAGCTAAGTGAGTGATGGCTGAACCCTTATCTACATTCTTTTTAAGGAGTTCGAGGTAGAAAGGAGCGGATTTGTTGATGGAGTAGCGTTCGTAAAATTCGGCTGGAATTTTTTCAATGGCAGCATCGAGTATTTCTGGTTCATCGATGAACATACACTTGACGATTTCTTTATCGGCCATTTCTTCAGGGGTGCGGTAGAAGATAGGCATGCTGACGAGGGTTGATTCGTGCACTGTGTATTTTCCGATATTGCGATTGGCAGTGTAGATACCATTCTTGGTAATGGCATGCATGTGGACACCGAGCTTGCGACTGAGAAATTCCATATCCAGATAATCCTCATAAGTCAAGGATTCACTGATAATCTCATGACCTGTAGCAGTTTCTTGGACAAGGGCACCGTTGAAGGTCACGACATAGTCACCCTCGTCTCTCAACTGCAAGTCGTCCAGAAGTTTGGCTACACCTGCGATAGGGCGGCCAGTTGCAATCACGACTTTGACACCAGCTTCTTTGGCATCTTGGATAGCAGAAAAGACTTCAGGAGTGATTTCCTTTTGGCTGTTGACTAGGGTTCCGTCAATATCGACGGCGATTAGTTTAATACTCATAAAATTCCTCTTCTAGTTTTTATTTGGGGTAAAATGATCGTTCTCAATCAAGTGTAAAAATTGCTGGGTAATGCTTGCGAAGATGCTGTTTTGGTCCAACATTTCTTTCGGAAAATAAAAGCGATTATCTCCGTGGCGACTGCCAGCAAGGGATTTGACGATAGGAGACAGGCTAGAGAGTTCGGCCAGTTCTCCATTTTTTTGTAAAATCTCAATCTGTGTCCTTGGGTTTTCAGATTCGGGACGATAGATATCATAAGGGAGGTCAAAATTCTTATGAATGGCAGTGTAGTAGTCGGGATCAAAGCCAATGTCCTCAACCAATTTTCTCATGCTGGCGAGTTGGTCTTGGTCTTCTTGTGAAAAAGTAATGGATTTAAAGACCTTGCGGTTGACAAAGCGCTGTGATAAGTCTGCTAAAATCTTGTCAGGACTGGTCATCCAGAGCTGGAAGTAGGTATTCATCACACCATCATCCAGAGCAAGATAGTCAGACAAGGTCACATTTTTTTCAAAGAAAGGGAGGAGATGTGGAGATGTTCGTGCAAAGAAATCTTTGTCTTTAGGATAGAGTTCTTTGGCGCGCTTGAGAAGATTTTGCAGGAGAACTTCCATGGCGCGTGTTGCGGGGTGGAAATAAACCTGCATGTACATCTGATAACGACTGAGGACGTAGTCTTCGATAGCATGCATGCCATTGCGCTGAAAGGCAATACCGTTTTCGACAGGACGAATGACACGCAAGATCCGAGTCAGGTCAAATTCCCCATAAGAAGCTCCTGTAAAATAGGAGTCGCGCAAGAGATAGTCCATGCGATCTGCGTCAATCTGACTAGAAATGAGTTGCACGACCTGCTTGTTAGGATAGGTATGGTCGATGACACTGGCAACTTTTTCTGGAAAGTCTGGTGCCACTTGTAGCAGGACTTGGTGAATCTCCGTTTCAGGACTTTGGATAATCTCCTGAGTAATGGCTTCATGGTCTGTATCAAAGAGATGTTCAAAAGTATGGGAGTAGGCACCATGCCCAAGATCGTGTAAAAGAGCAGCGGTCATGGTCAAGAGAGACTCGGCAGGATTCCATTCGTCTGGATATTTTTCTTCAAAAATCTCCGTGATACGTCGTGCAATTTCATAGACTCCCAGACAGTGAGAGAAGCGACTGTGTTCCCCACCGTGGAAGGTATAACTGGAAGTTCCCAGTTGCTTGATACGGCGCAAGCGTTGAAATTCTTTTGTATTAATCAAGTCATAGATGATTTGATTATTGACATGGATGTAGTTGTGAACTGGGTCACGGAATACTTTTTCGTTCATATGACCATTATAGCAAAAAGCTAGAGTTTTTGGTAAAATAGTAGGACAAGAGACAAGAAAGAGGACCTGATGTGAAGATTCGGATGCGAAATACGATTCAGTTTGATGAGCAGTTGGAAGTGATTGACCAACTCTATGATGTAGAAGTGCATGAAAAAGGAGATTATAGCTACCTGCTTTTCTATAATGAGGAAAAGGAAAAAGTGGTTATTAAATTTCATGGTCAAGAACTTGTGATGAGCCGATTTTCTAATCCCAAGACCATTATGCGCTTTTTAAAGGATAGTGATAGTTTAGCCTATATTCCCACACCTATGGGCATGCAGGAGTTTATCATCCAAACGAGCCATTATCAAGTTGATGGGCAAAAGATTGAACTAGATTATCAACTACAAAATCAAGAGGGACATCCCTTTGCCAGCTATCAATTGGAAATTACTTGGGGCTAGGCTCATGTCTTTTTCAAATTTAACTAGCTATCTTCTTGGATTGGCTCCCTAGTGTGGTAGATTAGGCTAATTTTTGGTATAATAAAAGTTATGGAAATCGAAAAAACCAATCGTATGAATGCGCTCTTTGAATTTTATGCGGCGCTTTTGACAGATAAGCAAATGAATTATATCGAGCTCTACTACGCTGATGATTACAGCCTTGCTGAGATTGCCGAGGAATTTGGTGTCAGTCGTCAGGCTGTCTATGACAATATCAAGCGAACAGAAAAGATTCTGGAAGATTATGAGATGAAATTGCACATGTACTCGGACTACATTGTCCGCAGTCAGATTTTTGACCAGATATTGGAGCGTTATCCCAAGGATGACTTTCTGCAGGAGCAGATAGAAATTTTAACAAGCATTGATAATAGAGAATAAGAGGAAGAAAAATGGCATTTGAAAGTTTAACAGAACGTTTGCAGAACGTCTTTAAAAATTTACGTAAAAAAGGAAAAATCTCTGAATCTGATGTCCAAGAGGCAACCAAAGAAATTCGCTTGGCCTTGCTTGAGGCCGACGTTGCCTTGCCTGTTGTAAAGGACTTTATCAAGAAAGTTCGTGAGCGTGCAGTCGGGCATGAGGTTATTGATACCCTTAATCCTGCGCAACAAATTATTAAAATCGTTGATGAGGAACTGACAACCGTTTTAGGTTCTGATACGGCAGAAATTATCAAGTCACCTAAGATTCCAACCATCATCATGATGGTCGGTTTGCAGGGGGCTGGTAAAACAACCTTTGCCGGTAAATTGGCCAACAAACTCAAGAAGGAAGAAAATGCTCGTCCTTTGATGATTGCGGCGGATATCTATCGTCCAGCAGCCATTGACCAGCTTAAGACCTTGGGACAACAGATTGATGTGCCGGTTTTCGCTCTTGGGACAGAGGTTCCAGCTGTTGAGATTGTTCGTCAAGGTTTGGAACAAGCCCAAGCCAATCATAACGACTATGTTTTGATTGATACGGCAGGTCGTTTGCAGATTGATGAGCTTTTGATGAATGAACTTCGTGACGTAAAAGCATTGGCTCAACCAAATGAAATTCTGCTCGTCGTAGATGCCATGATTGGTCAAGAAGCGGCCAATGTTGCGCGTGAGTTTAATGCTCAGTTAGAAGTAACTGGGGTTATCCTTACCAAGATTGATGGGGACACTCGTGGTGGTGTGGCTCTATCTGTTCGTCACATTACTGGAAAACCAATCAAGTTCACTGGTACAGGTGAAAAGATTACGGACATTGAAACCTTCCACCCAGATCGCATGTCTAGCCGTATCCTTGGTATGGGGGATATGCTCACTTTGATTGAGAAAGCTTCTCAAGAATACGATGAGCAAAAAGCCCTTGAAATGGCTGAGAAGATGCGTGAAAACACCTTTGATTTCAATGATTTCATTGATCAGTTGGATCAGGTGCAAAACATGGGGCCAATGGAAGACTTGCTCAAGATGATTCCAGGTATGGCCAACAATCCAGCCCTTCAAAATATGAAGGTGGATGAGCGTCAGATTGCTCGAAAACGTGCCATCGTGTCTTCTATGACACCTGAAGAACGTGAAAATCCAGATTTGTTAAATCCAAGCCGTCGCCGTCGTATCGCAGCTGGTTCTGGAAATACCTTTGTCGAAGTTAATAAATTCATTAAAGACTTTAACCAGGCTAAACAACTCATGCAGGGTGTTATGTCTGGAGATATGAACAAGATGATGAAGCAAATGGGAATCAATCCAAACAACCTTCCTAAAAATATGCCAAATATGGGAGGAATGGATATGTCTGCCCTTGAAGGAATGATGGGACAAGGAGGTATGCCTGACCTGTCAGCTCTCGGAGGAGCAGGAATGCCAGATATGAGTCAGATGTTTGGTGGCGGACTCAAAGGTAAAATCGGTGAATTTGCTATGAAACAGTCCATGAAACGCATGGCTAACAAAATGAAGAAAGCGAAGAAAAAACGCAAGTAAGACAAGGGAAGGCCGCAGGGCTTTCCTTTTTTAGAAAGAAGAAAAATGAGCACTTCCGTAATTGGAAATGCTCGTTTTTTGATGTGTTTAGACTTTTAGTCTTTATTTTCGTATGGCAAGATTAAGTTCAAGATGATTCCTGTCATGGCTGATAGAGCAGTACCTGAAAGTGTAACTGGACCGAGTTTAAGGATAGCTCCTCCAAGTCCAAGAACCAACATAGCACTTGCGATGATGAGGTTACGCATTTGAGCGAAATCAACACGTTCTTTAATCAAGACTTTCAAACCGTTGCTGGCGATAACTCCATAGAGAAGGATTGACATACCACCAAGTACAGCATTTGGAATAGTTGAAATCAAGGCTGTGAATTTACCAAGGAAGCTAAGGGCAATTGCGATGAAGGCAGCGTTACGGATAACTGAGACAGAAGCGATACGAGTCATACCGATAACCCCTGTATTTTCTCCGTAAGTTGTATTGGCTGGTCCACCAAGGAAGGCAGAAACAGAAGTTGCGATACCGTCACCAAGAAGAGTACGGTGAAGACCTGGTTCTTTCAAGAATTGACGGCCACAGATTTGACCCAAAACAGTGTGGTCTCCGATATGTTCAGAAATTGTTACGATAGCGATTGGCAAGATAGCGATGGTTTCTGGGCCAAAGTAAAGATTGTATTCTTTAAAGGCACCACCTGTGCTAAATGGCAAGTAGAAACCAGGAATTTCAAACCAGTTAGCTTTAAGAACTGGTGTAAAGTCAACCAAACCAAGAGTTAGTGCGAAGAGGTAACCACCGATAATGGCAAAGAGGAATGGAATGATTCGTAGGAAGCCTTTTCCTTTTGTATTGATAAAGGCAGCAATCAAGAAAGTAACAACTGCTACAAGAGCATTTTTCCAATTTCCATCAGCTACAAGACCAGCATTGGTAACAGCTGAACCTGCAAGTCCAAGACCGATAACGATGATCATAGGTCCAATGATGATTGGTGGCAAGAGTTTATCAATCCATTTTGTACCCGCAAAACGAACACTTGCAGCCACAAGGACATAGACTAAACCAGTCAAGATAACCCCTGTTTGAGCAGCAGATACATCACCACCCATTTCTTTCATAGCCAGTGACATTGCTGTGATAAAGGCGAATGATGATCCTAGATAAACTGGAACTCTAAAACCAGTTGAAATCATGTAGATAAGTGTTCCAACACCTGAAGCAAAAAGGGCAACAGATACAGGCATTCCCAAAATCAAGGGTACCAAGATGGTCGCACCGAACATGGCAAAAACGTGTTGGAAACTAAGGAGAATTCCTTTTCCGGCTGAAGGACGTTGGTCAACGTCTAGTAACAAATCAACAGTTGATTCTTGTTTCATATAAACCTCACTTTTGGGCATCAAAAAAGAGCCCATTATTTTACAGCAATAGGCCCTCAGAGTAAGACTTCTTTAAAATCCAGACTTTAAAGAGTTTCAAATATTTCTGCGTCTTCGTCACCTCACGGGATGACATTAAAAACCTTTGCTTGTGATAGTATAGCAAAAATTACAAACTTTGTAAATATTTTTTTACTAAAAAGATTAAAGCGGGCGTTTATTTGGCATACCAGCCTTACGTGGATATTTGTTTGGTGTTTCTTTTTTCTTTTCCACTACTGTGATGTAACGTGGATCTCCATTTGGTAGGGCGTAGCTGAGGTTGTCTTCGACTTTGCTAAAAAGGAGGTTGAGGGCATTCTTGGCTTCTAACAATTCCTCGGGTGCATTGCTGGCCTTGAGTGCCAGTAGTTTTCCGCCAACTTTAAGGTAAGGAATTGTCAATTCAGATAAAATCTGCATGCGGGCAACCGCACGAGCTGTTACAAAATCATATTGAGCACGGAACTTTTTGTCTTGGGCAAAATCTTCGGCACGTCCATGGTAGAAATGAACATCGTCTAAATCCAGTTCTTGAGCCAAAAGTTGGAGGAAGTTGATGCGCTTGTTGAGGGAATCAATGATGGTCACATCTAACTGAGGATAGAGGATTTTCATTGGTAGACTAGGAAATCCTGCCCCGGCCCCGATATCAAGCAGTTTGATAGTTTCATTGGGAATCAAGTCTTGCAGAATGGGTGCAATTGAATCATAAAAATGTTTGAGATAAACTTCTTCTTTATCTGTAATAGCCGTCAAATTAATCTTTTCATTCCACTCGACCAAGATCTCAAAATAACGTTCAAATTGTTTTTTTTGCTGGTCCGAAAGTGGAAGATTTTGCTCGGCAAGCAGGTTGTAAAATGTTTCTGGTTTCATAGTTATTTCCTTCTTTAGTATCATCTTATTTTACCACAATCATTAAAAATTTGATATACTGGTACTAATCTAAAAGCAGAAAGGACTTATATAATGATTTGGATTATTCTTGGAGTTTTAGCTCTTATTGTTATTTTTGTGATTGTTAGCTATAACGGTTTGGTTAAAAATCGTATGCAAACAAAGGAGGCTTGGAGTCAGATTGATGTTCAGTTGAAACGTCGAAATGACCTCTTGCCAAACTTGATTGAGACTGTAAAAGGTTATGCCAAATATGAAGGTTCTACCCTTGAAAAGGTGGCAGAACTACGTAACCAAGTGGCGGCAGCGACTTCACCAGCAGAAGCTATGAAAGCTAGTGATGCCCTTACTCGTCAGGTTTCAGGTATTTTTGCAGTTGCAGAAAGCTATCCAGATTTGAAAGCTAGTGCCAACTTTGTTAAATTGCAAGAGGAGTTAACAAACACAGAAAATAAAATTTCTTACTCTCGTCAACTCTACAACAGTGTTGTCAGCAACTACAATGTAAAATTAGAAACTTTCCCAAGCAATATTATCGCTGGGATGTTTGGATTTAAAGCAGCAGATTTCCTTCAAACACCAGAAGAGGAAAAGGCAGTTCCTAAGGTTGATTTTAGCGGTTTAGGTGACTAAGATGTTGTTTGATCAAATTGCAAGCAATAAACGAAGAACCTGGATTTTGTTGCTGGTATTTTTCCTACTCTTAGCTCTGGTTGGCTATGCAGTTGGTTACCTCTTCATGCGATCTGGGCTTGGCGGTTTGGTTATTGCACTGATTATCGGATTTATCTATGCCATGTCTATGATTTTTCAATCAACAGAGATTGTCATGTCCATGAATGGCGCGCGTGAAGTTGATGAGCAAACGGCACCAGACCTCTACCATGTAGTGGAAGATATGGCTATGGTGGCTCAGATTCCTATGCCCCGTGTTTTCATCATTGAGGATTCTTCTTTAAATGCCTTTGCGACAGGTTCTAATCCTCAAAATGCGGCGGTTGCTGCGACGTCAGGTCTCCTCGCTATCATGAATCGTGAAGAACTAGAAGCTGTTATGGGGCATGAAGTTAGTCATATTCGTAATTATGATATCCGCATTTCGACAATTGCTGTTGCCCTTGCCAGTGCTATCACCATGCTTTCTAGTATGGCAGGTCGTATGATGTGGTGGGGTGGGGCAGGTCGCAGACGAAATGACGATGATCGTGACGGAAATGGCTTAGAAATCATTATGCTCGTGGTTTCTCTACTAGCTATTGTGCTGGCACCTCTTGCTGCAACCTTGGTGCAACTAGCTATTTCCCGCCAGAGGGAATTCCTAGCTGATGCTTCCAGTGTCGAGTTGACCCGCAATCCTCAAGGAATGATCAATGCTCTACGTAAGTTGGACAATAGCGAGCCGATGCATCACCATGTTGATGACGCCAGCAGTGCACTTTATATCAATGATCCCAAGAAAGGTGGAGGGTTCCAAAAACTCTTTTATACCCACCCACCTATCTCAGAACGTATTGAACGTTTAAAACATATGTAAAATGAAGGCTGGGAAAAAGCCTTTAAAATCTGAAAAACGCATAATATCAGGTGTGAAAAAAACTTGATATTATGCGTTTTATTGTGGGAAGATTTACTTTCTCTTCTCCTAAAATTGTGTTTTTGCCCCACCTATCTGCTATGTTGCAAATTTATAAATTGTCTAAATTAACTACATCCAAACCGTGTTCTGTCAAGCGATAGATAGTCGAACAGACCTCTTTTAAGAAACGACGGTCATGCGAAACAGTGATGATACCGCCTGGATAGGTTGCAAAGAGTTTTCTAATTTCGGGTTGAGAAGTAGGTGAAAAGTTTCGTGTGGGTTCATCTAGCAGGAGAAAGTTTGGTTTGCGCAAGACTAAATCCAAAAGTAGGAGTTTACCCTGTTGTCCGCCAGATAAGGAGCGAATTTGATGCTGCATTTCTGGATAACTGAAATTGAGACTGGCTAAGTGAGATTGGATTTTCTGTAGTTCCTCTTTTTCCCCAGTTTTGCGGAGATAGGCTAGTGGTGATAAATCCAATTGCAGTTTTTTGTGGTAATCTTGTGGCATAAAACCAAGCGAAATTTCTATTTTGGCGCTAAGCAGTTGTTGAAACTTGGCTAACAGAGTCGATTTTCCAATACCATTTGGGCCGATAATACCGATTTTTTCTTGGCCACGGACAGTTAGTCGTAGTTCTTGAACCAAAACTCGGTCGCCAATGGACAAATTTTCTTTTTCCAGTTGGATTAAAACTTTAGAAGCAGGTAATGGTTGGATGTCTGAGAAGAAAAGTTTGATTTCTTCCTCTTCAAGTGGCTTTTGGATCATGGACTGAGCTGTCTTTTCAAAGCGTTTTTCTTGAGAGAGAACATTTTTCATCTTTTTAGCCAATAGGCGACCGGCAGTACTATCTTTAGTAGCTCGAAGGGCAGTTTCTACATTTTGCTTGACGCGCCGATGCTTTTCCATGGTTTTGTTATAGGCTCTTTGGTCGTTAGCAGCCTGCTGACTTTGTTTGATAAAATTAGCCTTTCTCTGGTCGCTATAGCTATCATAGTCTAAATGCTCTACTAGTGTTTCTGCTTCTTTACGGTGCTTGACCAGTAGCAAGTGGACAATAGTATCAGCCGTTTCAGAAAGAAAGTCTTCATCATGGGAAATAAAAATAACGGTTTGCCGAATCTTTCGAATCTGACTTTTTAGCCAATCAACCGTCTCAAGGTCTAGGTCATTTGAAGGTTCATCTAAAAATAGAATCTCAAAGGGTTTGGCTAACTCATGGATGAGCTGAATTTTCAAAGCTTCGCCCCCCGAAAGGCTTCCAATCTCTTGAACGCTAGCGAAACGGTTGCTATCAAAGTGTAACTCCTCAGCCAAACGATAGAGGATACTGTAGTCTAAATCAGCAAAATCCAAAAAGAAGTAGTCGTGTAGACTTTTCTTTTTCAGCTCTTCGGGGAGTTTTTGAGGAATGTAGGCTATTGATTGATAATCAGATTGAATGTCTCCCCTGATAGTGAAATCAGGTAAAGTTTCTCCCATTAAAGTTTTAATCAAGGTTGATTTGCCATTTCCTTCCTCTCCAATAATAGCTATCTTTTCCCCGTCTTGGATGGTCATGTTTAAGTCTGAGACAAGGTCTCGTAAATCTTTGTTTTGTGTGATGGTCAGGTGATTGATTTTTATCATATGATTGCCCTTTCTAGAATGTCGATAGTGCATAACAAAAAGCTCTACTTTATCTAGTAGAGCCCAAAGTCACTGTCAAAACTCTATTATCCTCGTTGAAAAGCTCGTCAAACTAGCTTAGGATTGCCTAATCCAACTCAAGAGGAGCAGATGGTTAGCCTTCTAGTTTTTTGATTTTCAATGAGGATAAGATACTAGAAAATCTAGTATGAAAAGAGCACACAAAAAGAGACAAAAACAAGATCTACTAAATAAAGTTTCTTTATTTGATAGACTTAGTTGTTCATGTCTCTCTTACCTCCGAGTATTAGTATCTTTATCCTATACCTTTAAGGAAATTTTGTCAACAGAAAACTGACAATTCTAATCTCTAAAATCCGAAAACAGGTCCATAGAGAGTCAGTACGTGTTTGATATGCTCGTAATGGAATTTATCATAGTTTCGCCAAGCAGTGCGTGCTTGATCATTCAGTTTTAGGCTACCAAGACCAATCAGAAGACTGGTACGTTGGTAAAATTTCTCAAGGTCGATTAAAATACTGTTGTCCAACTTTTCCGCTTTTTTGAGCTCTTGCAGAGTAGTGTTTAGCAGCTCTTGCAGTCGAATATCATCTGCCCTACCCTGTTTGCAGCTTTGGAAACTTTTATTTAACTCGGATAGGAGTTGGGTTGCATTAGTAATGAGTTCTTTGTCTTTCATGTGAGCATCCTCCTTGCTCTGATGTATTATTGCCTATAGTATGGCACTAAAAAATGTCATAGTAAACATGTTAAAAAATCGAATGTTAATTAAAAAGTTTGGTGGGCTGATTTGTAGGCTTTTCATGGTATAATCAAGAGAGTAAATCTTTATGGAGGAAGTATGAAATTAAATATTCAAGAAATTCGTAAGCAGTCTGAAGGCTTGCATTTTGAACAAACGTTAGACCTAGCTGCAGACCTGCGTGCACGCAATCAAGAAATTTTAGATGTAAAAGATATCCTTGCAGTTGGGAAAGTACAGTACGAAGACCGTATGTATTTCTTAGATTATCAACTATCTTATACCATTGTTCTTGCTTCAAGTCGCAGTATGGAACCAGTTGAGTTAGTTGAATCTTATCCAGTAACGGAAGTTTTCATGGAAGGTGCAACTAACCAACTAGATCAGGAAGTTTTAGACGATGATTTGGTCTTGCCTATCGAAAATGGAGAACTTGACCTTGCTGAGAGCGTGTCAGATAATATCCTTCTCAACATTCCTATCAAGGTCTTGACGGCTGAAGAAGAGGCTGGTCAAGGATTTGTTTCAGGAAATGACTGGCAAATCATGACAGAAGAAGAATACCAAGCCCAACAGGCAGTTAAGAAAGAAGAAAACAGTCCTTTTGCTGGCTTACAAGGACTATTTGACGGAGACGAATAATGGTCTTGTCAAAAAAACGAGCACGAAAAGTGCTGGAAGAAATAATTGCTCTGTTTCCAGATGCCAAGCCCAGTCTTGATTTTACCAATCATTTTGAACTACTAGTTGCGGTCATGTTGTCAGCTCAGACAACGGATGCAGCGGTAAATAAGGCTACACCAGGTCTCTTTGCTGCCTTTCCAACGCCACAAGCCATGTCTGTAGCGACAGAGAGTGAGATTGCTTCACACATTTCTCGCCTGGGACTGTATCGGAATAAGGCTAAATTCCTTAAAAAATGTGCCCAACAGTTACTAGATGATTTTGATGGCCAAGTTCCTCAAACACGTGAGGAATTGGAAAGTCTTGCAGGAGTTGGTCGCAAGACAGCCAATGTTGTCATGAGTGTGGGCTTTGGGATTCCAGCCTTTGCAGTGGATACTCATGTGGAGCGTATCTGCAAACACCACGATATTGTCAAAAAATCAGCGACACCGCTTGAGGTGGAAAAGCGGGTCATGGATATCTTGCCACCGGAGCAGTGGTTAGCTGCCCATCAGGCCATGATTTATTTTGGAAGAGCCATTTGCCATCCTAAAAATCCAGAGTGTGACCAGTACCCACAGTTATATGACTTTAGCAATTTATAAGCAATTTATAAGATGGGGTTTCAAAAGTTTTTGCTTGATTTTAAGCATGCTTTGTGCTATAGTATTTGATAACTAAATATTCCTTTAAACCTGTCCCGTGAGGCAGGCAAGGAGAACGATTAAGTAGTAGGGTGAAGTCTATACTGTTTGCAGTAGGGCTCGCTTGGCTATACATTTCAAGTCTCCTTGTTTAAGGAGACTTTTCTTTTTGGAGGTTTGTCATGAAGGCAAAAGAAGTTGTAGACGAATTGACTGTCAAACGAGCGATTACGCGTATTACTTATGAGATTATCGAACGCAACAAAGATTTGAATAAAATCGTCTTGGCTGGTATTAAAACTCGTGGTGTCTTTATCGCCCACCGAATCCAAGAACGTTTGGAACAGCTAGAAAATCTTTCAGTTCCTGTTGTGGAATTGGATACTAAACCTTTCCGTGATGATGTTAAAAGTGGAGAAGATACTTCTTTGGTTTCTGTCGATGTGACAGACCGCGAAGTTATCTTGGTGGATGATGTGCTCTATACAGGTCGTACCATCCGTGCTGCTATTGATAATATTGTAGGTCATGGTCGTCCTGCGCGCGTGAGTTTAGCAGTTCTAGTCGATCGTGGACATAGAGAATTGCCAATCCGTCCAGATTACGTTGGAAAAAACATACCAACTAGTCGTTCTGAAGAAATCATCGTAGAGATGGCAGAACTTGATGGCCAAGATAGAGTTCTGATTACTGAAGAAGCTTAGAAAGCTAAAGGAGTAGCCATGTCAGTAAATCAACAAGCATTAAACCATGTGGTGTCCATGGAAGACCTCACTGTCGATCAAGTGATGAAATTGATCAAGCGAGGAATTGAGTTTAAAAATGGAGCTCAGCTTCCCTATGAGGACCATCCGATTGTTTCCAATCTTTTCTTTGAGGATTCTACACGAACGCATAAGTCCTTTGAAGTGGCAGAGATTAAACTGGGATTGGAGCGACTTGACTTTGATGTGAAGACTAGTTCAGTCAATAAGGGTGAGACACTTTATGATACCATTTTGACTCTGTCTGCTTTAGGAGTGGATGTCTGTGTGATTCGCCACCCTGAGGTTGACTACTACAGAGAGTTAATTGCAAGTCCGACGATTACGACTTCCATCATCAATGGTGGAGATGGTTCGGGTCAACACCCTAGCCAGAGCTTGCTTGATTTGATGACTATTTATGAGGAATTTGGTCACTTTGAGGGTCTCAAGGTTGCGATTGCAGGTGACTTGGACCACTCACGCGTTGCTAAATCCAATATGCAGATTTTGAAACGCTTGGGAGCTGAACTTTATTTTGCTGGACCTGAGGAATGGAGAAGTCAAGAGTTTGCAGATTATGGACAGTTTGTAACCATTGATGAAATCATTGATCAGGTGGATGTCATGATGTTTCTCCGTGTGCAACATGAACGCCATGATAGTGGAGCTGTCTTTTCAAAAGAAGACTACCATGCCCAACATGGCTTGACTCAAGAACGTTATGACCGTTTGAAAGAAACAGCAATCCTTATGCACCCAGCCCCAGTCAACCGTGATGTAGAAATCGCAGACCACTTGGTTGAAGCACCAAAATCACGGATTGTCCAACAAATGACCAATGGTGTCTTTGTTCGAATGGCAATCTTAGAATCCGTACTGGCGAGTAGAAACGCCAACTAAAACACAAGACGTTAAAAGACGCCAGTGAGCGTCCACGAGAGGTGAAAATATGACAAAAAGACTTCTAGTATTAGAAGATGGCACAGTTTTTGAAGGCAAGGCCTTCGGAGCAGATATTGATGTAACAGGCGAAATCGTCTTTAATACAGGTATGACCGGCTACCAAGAATCCATTACAGACCAGTCTTATAATGGACAAATCTTGACCTTTACTTATCCTTTGGTGGGAAATTATGGAATTAATCGTGATGATTACGAATCCATCATTCCAACTTGTAAAGGAGTCGTTGTTTTTGAAGAAGCACGAAGAGCAAGCAACTGGCGCAACCAAATGACCTTGGATGAATTTTTGAAAGCCAAGAAAATTCCGGGTATTTCTGGAATTGATACGCGTGCACTTACCAAGATTATCCGTAAGCATGGTACGATGCGTGCAACCTTGACTCATGTTGGAGATAGTATGGACCATGTGACGGACCAGCTCCAAGCAACAGTTTTGCCGACAGATAATATCAAGCAGGTTTCTACTAAAACATCCTATCCAGCTCCAGGAGTTGGTTTGAGCGTGGTTCTAGTGGACTTTGGTCTTAAGCACTCAATTCTACGTGAACTTTCTAAACGCAACTGTAACGTGACAGTTGTTCCCTATTCGACAACGGCTGAAGAAATTCTCCATCTCAATCCTGACGGAGTTATGTTGTCAAACGGTCCAGGTAACCCAGAAGATGTTCCACAGGCACTGGATATGATTCGTGGTGTGCAAGGGAAAATTCCAATCTTTGGTATTTGTATGGGGCATCAACTCTTTGCAATGGCAAATGGTGCTAAGACCTACAAGATGAAATTTGGACACCGTGGATTCAACCATGCGGTACGCGAAATTGCTACAGGACGTGTGGATTTTACAAGTCAAAACCATGGTTATGCAGTTAGCCGTGAGGATTTGCCAGAACACTTGATTATCACCCACGAAGAAATCAATGACAAGTCAGTTGAAGGTGTGCGTCACAGATACCAACCTGCTTTCTCTGTCCAATACCATCCAGATGCAGCTCCTGGTCCTCATGATGCAAGCTACCTATTTGACGAGTTTATCGAGATGATGGAAGCTTTTAAACAATCAAACTAAGAACGAGTAAAAGCTCGTCGGAGAATTTATTTAATGGCAACCTGAGAGTTGCCGAATAGAAAGGAGAAGATACATTGTTCGCGGAAGTGAACACGCCCTAAGAACTGTGTGAAAAAGATAAACATTGTTTTGACGCTGAAGGTGTCTGCACCGAGTTTCCTATTTTCACTGTGTTCTTTACGGGCTTTGTATCATAAACTATGCCTAAACGTACTGATATTCAAAAAATTATGGTGATTGGTTCTGGTCCAATTATTATTGGTCAGGCTGCTGAGTTTGACTACGCTGGGACCCAGGCTTGCTTGTCTTTGAAAGAGGAAGGTTATGAGGTTGTTTTGGTTAACTCAAACCCTGCGACTATCATGACAGACAAGGAGATTGCAGACAAGGTTTACATCGAACCGATTACACTTGAGTTTGTGACACGTATTCTCCGTAAGGAGCGTCCCGACGCCTTGCTGCCAACCCTTGGTGGACAAACTGGTCTTAATATGGCCATGGAATTGTCTAAAAATGGTATCCTCGATGAGCTCGGTGTCGAACTTCTGGGTACTAAATTGTCTGCTATTGACCAAGCGGAGGACCGTGATCTCTTTAAACAATTGATGGAAGAGCTCAACCAACCAATTCCAGAATCTGAAATTGTAAACACTGTTGAAGAAGCTGTTGCCTTTGCAGCAACAATTGGTTACCCAGTAATCGTCCGTCCAGCCTTTACTCTTGGTGGTACTGGTGGTGGTATGTGTACCAATGAGGAAGAATTGCGTGAAATCGCTGAAAATGGGTTGAAATTGTCACCTGTTACCCAATGTTTGATTGAGCGTTCAATTGCAGGTTTCAAGGAAATCGAGTACGAAGTCATGCGCGATTCAGCTGACAATGCCCTCGTTGTTTGTAACATGGAAAACTTTGACCCAGTGGGGATTCACACAGGGGATTCCATTGTATTTGCCCCTGCCCAAACCATGTCAGACTATGAAAACCAAATGCTTCGTGACGCAAGCTTGAGCATCATTCGTGCCCTCAAGATTGAAGGTGGATGTAATGTTCAGCTGGCCCTTGATCCGCATAGCTTCAAATACTATGTCATCGAAGTAAACCCCCGTGTATCACGTTCTTCAGCCCTTGCCTCTAAAGCGACAGGTTATCCGATTGCTAAGTTAGCTGCTAAGATTGCCGTCGGTTTGACCTTGGATGAGGTTATCAACCCAGTCACAGGTTCAACCTATGCCATGTTTGAGCCAGCCCTTGACTACGTTGTTGCCAAGATTCCACGTTTCCCATTTGACAAGTTTGAAAAGGGTGAGCGCCGTCTTGGTACTCAGATGAAGGCCACTGGGGAAGTCATGGCAATCGGTCGAAACATCGAAGAATCTCTCCTTAAGGCCTGTCGCTCCCTTGAAATTGGGGTGCACCACAATGAAATGCCTGAACTTGCCAGTGTTTCAGATGATGACTTGATTGAAAAAGTAGTCAAAGCCCAAGACGATCGTCTTTTCTATGTATCAGAAGCAATTCGTCGTGGCTACACACCAGAAGAAATTGCAGAGCTTACAAAAATTGATATTTTTTATCTGGATAAACTCTTGCATATCTTTGAAATTGAGCAGGAGTTGGGCGCACATCCTCAGGATGTCGATGTCCTGAAAACAGCTAAACTAAATGGATTTTCAGACCGTAAGGTTGCTGAACTCTGGGAAACGACAGCTGACCAAGTTCGCCAACTTCGTTTGGAAAACAAGATTGTTCCTGTTTATAAGATGGTAGATACTTGTGCGGCAGAATTTGACTCTGAAACACCATACTTCTATTCAACATATGGTTGGGAAAACGAGTCTATCAAGTCTGATAAGGAATCCGTTCTAGTTCTAGGTTCTGGTCCAATCCGTATCGGTCAAGGGGTCGAGTTTGACTACGCAACTGTTCATTCAGTTAAGGCTATTCAGGCGGCTGGCTATGAAGCCATCATCATGAATTCAAACCCAGAGACCGTTTCTACAGACTTCTCTGTATCAGATAAGCTTTACTTTGAGCCATTGACATTTGAAGATGTGATGAACGTCATCGACTTGGAGCAACCAAAGGGTGTTATCGTTCAGTTCGGTGGTCAAACAGCCATCAACCTTGCGGAACCATTGGCTAAAGCAGGTGTGACTATTCTTGGTACGCAAGTAGCTGACCTAGACCGTGCGGAAGACCGTGACCTCTTCGAGCAAGCTCTAAAAGATTTGGATATTCCACAACCACCAGGACAAACGGCTACCAATGAAGAGGAAGCAGTACTTGCAGCTCGCAAGATTGGCTTCCCAGTTCTTGTCCGCCCATCTTATGTACTTGGTGGACGTGCCATGGAAATCGTTGAAAACGAAGAAGACCTTCGTTCTTACATGCGAACTGCTGTTAAGGCTAGTCCAGACCACCCAGTTCTTGTCGACTCTTACATCGTTGGGCAAGAGTGTGAAGTTGATGCTATTTCAGATGGAGAAAATGTCCTAATCCCTGGTATCATGGAGCATATCGAACGTGCCGGTGTTCACTCAGGTGACTCAATGGCCGTTTATCCTCCACAAACCTTGTCTCAAAAGGTGCAGGAAACCATCGCAGACTATACTAAACGATTAGCAATCGGCCTTAACTGTCTTGGAATGATGAACATCCAGTTTGTTATCAAGGATGAAAAAGTCTACGTTATTGAGGTCAATCCACGTGCTAGCCGTACGGTTCCATTCCTTTCTAAGGTAACCAATATTCCTATGGCTCAAGTAGCTACCAAGCTCATTCTTGGGCAAAGACTTGAAGAACTTGGATACCAAGATGGACTTTATCCTGAAAGTACTCGTGTTCATATCAAGGCACCTGTCTTCTCCTTCACAAAACTAGCTAAGGTAGACAGCTTGCTCGGTCCTGAAATGAAGTCAACAGGGGAAGTTATGGGTTCTGATACGACTTTGGAAAAAGCTCTCTATAAGGCCTTTGAAGCTTCTTACTTACACTTGCCAACTTTTGGTAACGTTGTATTTACCATCGCTGATGATGCCAAAGAAGAAGCCTTGGACTTGGCTTGTCGTTTCCAAAATATTGGCTATGGAATCCTCGCGACAGAAGGGACAGCAGCCTTCTTTGCCAGTCATGGATTGCAAGCCCAACCTGTTGGTAAGATTGGTGATGACGATAAGGATATTCCAAGCTTTGTTCGTAAAGGAAGAATTCAAGCTATCATTAACACAGTAGGAACAAAACGAACTGCAGACGAAGATGGAGAGCAGATTCGCCGTTCAGCTATTGAACACGGGGTGCCCCTCTTCACAGCCCTAGATACAGCTAACGCCATGCTCAAAGTATTGGAAAGCCGTAGTTTTGTCACAGAAGCAATCTAGTTTAGAAAAGTTTTTCACAGTTTAAAAGCCAGCGTCAGAAAACGCTGGTTTTTTTCAATACTGTTCTTGCTTGTTTTAACTATCATGCTTTCCTTAAGAATCATTTCAAAATGTGATATAATAAGAATAAATTGGAAATAGGAAATTATTTTCATTATATTTTCAAAACTCCATTAATAAAATAGGCAAAGACAAGATTAGAAAGTGAATATTCCGATGTCTTCTTACAAAAAGGTCTCTCTTTCTGAGATCAATCAATCTATTGAAACTCCGAATAACAATCATTTTTGGCAAAATCTAAAAGCATTTTTAGGTTCTAGAGCTCTTGTGGCAGTTGGTTATTTTTTATTTTAAAGACTTGTCCTGAGCCCATTCGTATTTATATCATAAAGTCAGCTAATAAGAAATGAAGGGCAGTAATACTCTTCGAAAATCAAATTCAAACCACGTCAGCGTCGCCTTACCGTACTCAAGTACAGCTTACGGCTAGCTTCCTAGTTTGCTTTTTGATTTTCATTGAGTATAAGTCAAGTAATCACTTTGAAGTTTCAAAGCTTAATTTTAAGTTTTCTTTAAGAAAACTATATTATTCTGAAGAACTCTAAAATTTCACAGCCATTTATTGGTAATGACTACCGAATTCCTAGTCATTACTAGAAATGGACTAGTTTTTTTGAATAATAGAACTCCTTAATCCTTCTATTCTAGAACGGGAGGGCCGGTATTTCTTTCATGATAGGACTAGATTGTGGTATAATAGAGAGAATAAGTTTTTTTGTAAGACAAAGGAGAAAATAGATGATTTATGCAGGAATTCTTGCTGGTGGAACTGGCACACGCATGGGAATCAGTAACTTGCCAAAACAATTTTTAGAGCTAGGTGATCGACCTATTTTGATTCATACAATTGAAAAATTTGTCTTGGAACCAAGTATTGAAAAAATTGTAGTTGGGGTTCATGGGGACTGGGTTTCTCATGCAGAAGATCTTGTAGATAAATATCTTCCTCTTCATAAGGAACGTATCATCATTACAAAGGGTGGTGCTGACCGTAATACGAGTATTGAGAAAATCATTGAAGCCATTGATGCTTATCGTCCGCTTACTCCAGAGGATATCGTTGTTACCCACGATTCTGTTCGTCCATTTATTACACTTCGCATGATTCAAGACAATATCAAACTTGCGCAAAATCATGACGCAGTGGACACAGTGGTAGAAGCGGTTGATACTATCGTTGAAAGTACCAATGGTCAATTCATTACAGATATTCCAAATCGTGCTCACCTTTATCAAGGACAAACACCTCAAACATTCCGTTGCAAGGACTTCATGGACCTTTACGGTTCTCTCTCTGCTGAAGAGAAGGAAATCTTGACAGATGCATGTAAAATCTTTGTGATTAAAGGAAAAGATGTGGCCTTGGCCAAGGGTGAATACTCAAATCTGAAGATTACAACCGTAACAGATTTGAAGATTGCAAAAAGTATGATTGAGAAAGACTAGTAAAATGATTAATCAAATTTATCAACTAACTAAGCCTAAGTTTATCAATGTCAAATATCAGGAAGAGGCTATTGACCAAGAGAATCATATCCTCATCCGCCCTAATTATATGGCGGTCTGTCATGCGGATCAGCGTTACTATCAAGGAAAACGTGATCCAAAGATTTTGAATAAAAAGCTTCCAATGGCAATGATTCACGAGTCATGTGGAACCGTTATTTCTGACCCGACGGGAACCTATGAGGTTGGGCAAAAAGTTGTCATGATTCCAAATCAGCCTCCTATGCAGAGTGATGAAGAATTCTATGAAAACTACATGACAGGGACTCATTTCTTGTCTAGTGGATTTGATGGCTTTATGAGAGAGTTTGTTTCTCTCCCTAAAGATCGCGTGGTGGCTTATGATGCTATTGAAGATACGGTTGCAGCCATTACAGAGTTCGTCAGTGTCGGCATGCACGCTATGAATCGTCTATTGACCCTTGCTCATAGCAAGCGGGACCGAATCGCCGTTATCGGAGATGGAAGTTTAGCATTTGTGGTTGCCAATATTATCAACTATACTTTGCCAGAAGCAGAGATTGTGGTTATTGGTCGTCATTGGGAAAAGTTGGAACTCTTCTCATTTGCCAAAGAATGCTATATCACTGATAATATTCCTGAAGATTTGGCCTTTGACCATGCTTTTGAGTGTTGTGGTGGTGATGGTACTGGACCAGCTATTAATGACTTGATTCGCTATATTCGTCCTCAAGGAACGATTCTCATGATGGGAGTTAGCGAATATAAAGTCAATCTCAATACTCGCGATGCCTTAGAAAAGGGCTTGCTCTTAGTTGGTTCCTCTCGTTCTGGTCGCATCGATTTTGAAAATGCAATCCAAATGATGGAAGTCAAGAAATTTGCCAATCGTCTTAAAAATATCCTTTATCTAGAAGAACCTGTAAGAGAAATTAAAGATATTCACCGTGTCTTTGCAACCGATTTAAACACAGCCTTTAAAACCGTGTTTAAGTGGGAAGTATAAGAACTGGAGGTTAATTGTGGAGAAAATCATTAAAGAGAAAATTTCTTCCCTACTTAGTGAAGAAGAGGAAGTCCTCAGTGTTGAACAACTGGGGGGAATGACCAATCAAAACTATTTGGTCAAAACAACAAATAAGCAATACATCGTTAAGTTCTTTGGTAAAGGGACAGAAAAGCTGATCAATCGTCAAGATGAAAAGTACAATCTTGAACTACTAAAGGATTTAGACTTAGATGTAAAAAATTATCTTTTTGATATTGAAGCTGGTATCAAAGTAAATGAGTATATCGAATCTGCGATTACGCTTGATTCAACGTCAATCAAGACCAAGTTTGATAAAATTGCTCCAATTTTACAAACCATTCATGCTTCTGGTAAGGAATTAAGAGGAGAATTTGCTCCTTTTGAAGAAATCAAAAAATACGAATCCTTGATTGAAGAAAAAATCCCTTATGCTAACTATGAAGCAGTTCGAGAAGAAGTCTTTTCCTTAGAGAAAAGACTGGCTGACTTAGGTGTTGACAGAAAATCTTGTCATATCGATTTGGTGCCTGAAAACTTTATCGAATCACCTCAAGGACGACTTTATCTGATTGACTGGGAATATTCATCAATGAATGATCCAATGTGGGATTTGGCTGCCCTCTTTTTAGAATCTGAATTCACTCGTCAAGAGGAAGAAGCATTCTTATCTCACTATGAGAGTGAGCAAACACCTGTCTCTCGTGAAAAGATTGCCATTTATAAAATTTTACAAGATACTATTTGGAGTCTATGGACTGTCTATAAGGAAGAGCAAGGCGCAGATTTTGGTGACTATGGTGTGAATCGTTACCAAAGAGCTGTTAAAGGTTTGTCCTATTATGGAGGTTCAGATGAAAAATAAAAATGGAGTTTCTTTTGGTCTACTCTCAGGTATTTTTTGGGGTTTAGGTCTAACGATTAGTGCTTATATCTTTTCAATTTTTACTGACTTGTCGCCCTTTGTGGTGGCCGCTGCTCACGATTTCTTGAGTATCTTTATCTTACTAGCTTTTCTCTTGGTAAAAGAAGGAAAAGTTCGTCTCTCAATTTTCTTAAATATTCGCAATGTTAGTGTTATCATCGGAGCCTTGCTAGCCGGTCCAATCGGTATGCAGGCCAACCTTTATGCGGTTAAGTATATCGGAAGTTCCTTAGCGTCATCTGTATCGGCTATCTACCCTGCGATTTCAGTTTTATTGGCTTTCTTCTTTTTGAAGCACAAGATTTCGAAAAATACTGTCTTTGGAATTGTCTTGATTATTGGAGGGATAATTGCTCAGACCTATAAGGTAGAACAGGTCAATTCCTTCTACATTGGAATTCTCTGTGCTTTGGTTTGTGCTATTGCATGGGGAAGTGAGAGTGTTCTTAGCTCTTTTGCTATGGAAAGTGAACTGAGTGAAATCGAAGCCCTCTTGATTCGTCAAGTGACTTCGTTCTTATCTTATCTTGTGATTGTGCTCTTCTCTCATCAGTCATTTGCAGAAGTGGCCAATGGACAATTGCTAGGTCTTATGATTGTCTTTGCAGCCTTTGATATGATTTCTTACTTGGCTTATTATATTGCTATCAATCGCTTGCAACCAGCCAAGGCTACAGGCTTGAATGTGAGCTATGTAGTATGGACTGTCTTGTTTGCAGTTATTTTCTTGGGTGCACCACTAGATATGCTGACAATTATTACATCACTTGTCGTCATTGCTGGAGTTTATATTATTATTAAAGAATAAAGGAGATTCGTGTGAAAGCCATTATCTTAGCAGCGGGATTGGGAACTCGCTTGCGTCCTATGACTGAAAATACCCCTAAAGCCTTGGTTCAGGTTAATCAAAAACCCTTAATTGAATACCAAATTGAGTTTCTCAAAGAAAAAGGAATCAATGACATCATCATCATCGTTGGTTACCTTAAAGAACAATTCGATTACTTGAAAGAGAAATATGGAGTTCGCCTCGTTTTCAATGATAAATACGCTGACTACAATAACTTTTACTCTCTCTATCTTGTAAAAGAAGAATTAGCTAACAGCTATGTTATTGATGCAGATAACTATCTCTTTAAAAATATGTTCCGCAATGATTTGACACGTTCGACTTATTTTAGTGTTTATCGTGAAGATTGTACCAACGAATGGTTCTTGGTCTATGGAGATGACTACAAGGTTCAAGACATTACTGTTGATAGCAAGGCAGGTCGCATCCTTAGTGGTGTATCTTTCTGGGATGCTCCAACAGCAGAAAAGATTGTCAGCTTTATCGATAAGGCCTATGCAAGTGGTGAATTTGTTGATCTCTACTGGGACAATATGGTTAAGGATAATATCAAAGAGCTAGATGTCTATGTTGAAGAATTAGAAGGCAATAGCATCTATGAAATCGATAGTGTCCAAGACTATCATAAATTAGAAGAAATTCTTAAAAACGAAAATTAAAAATTCCAACATCTGGCTAAAATAGTCGGATGTTTTTTTGATTTTTTTACGAATAGATAGATGAGTAGAAAAAGAAATGGAGCTATTTATGAAAATCACAAACTATGAAATCTATAAGTTAAAAAAATCAGGTTTGACCAATCAACAGATTTTAAAAGTGCTAGAATACGGTGAAAATGTTGATCAAGAACTGTTGTTAGGTGATATTGCAGATATATCAGGTTGCCGAAATCCAGCTGTTTTTATGGAACGTTATTTTCAGATAGACGATGCGCATTTGGAGAAGGAGTTCCAAAAATTTCCATCTTTCTCTATTTTAGACGACTGTTATCCTTGGGATTTGAGTGAAATTTATGATGCACCTGTGCTTTTATTTTACAAGGGCAATCTGGACCTCTTGAAATTTCCAAAGGTGGCGGTTGTGGGCAGTCGTGCTTGTAGCAAACAAGGAGCTAAGTCAGTTGAAAAAGTCATTCAGGGTTTGGAAAATGAACTGGTTATCGTCAGTGGATTAGCCAAGGGCATTGACACAGCAGCTCATATGGCAACTCTTCAGAATGGCGGAAAAACCATTGCAGTGATTGGAACAGGACTGGATGTGTTTTATCCTAAAGCCAATAAACGCTTGCAAGACTACATCGGCAATGATCATCTGGTTCTCAGTGAATATGGACCTGGCGAACAACCTCTTAAATTTCATTTTCCTGCCCGTAATCGCATCATTGCTGGAATTTGTCGTGGCGTGATTGTAGCAGAGGCTAAGATGCGCTCAGGGAGTCTCATTACCTGTGAGCGAGCAATGGAAGAAGGACGCGATGTTTTTGCTATTCCTGGAAGTATTTTAGATGGACTATCAGACGGTTGCCACCATTTGATTCAAGAAGGTGCAAAATTGGTCACCAGTGGGCAGGATGTTCTTGCGGAATTTGAATTTTAAGACGAAAACTCGCTTACTAGACAAACTTTTCTTCTATATATAGGAGCTAAGTCTTGACAGTTATGGCAAAATGGTTTACACTTTATAAAGTTTATTACTTTGAAAAGGTGTGATACTGTGGCTACGGCAACAAAAAAGGAAAAATCAACAGTTAAAAAAAATCTAGTAATCGTGGAGTCGCCTGCTAAGGCTAAGACGATTGAAAAATATCTAGGCAGAAACTACAAGGTTTTAGCCAGTGTCGGGCATATCCGTGATTTGAAGAAATCCAGTATGTCCGTCGATATTGAAAATAATTATGAACCGCAATATATCAATATCCGAGGAAAAGGACCTCTCATTAATGACTTGAAAAAAGAAGCCAAAAAAGCTAATAAAGTCTTTCTGGCGAGTGACCCGGACCGTGAAGGAGAAGCGATTTCTTGGCATTTGGCCCATATTCTCAACTTAGATGAAAATGATGCCAACCGTGTGGTCTTCAATGAAATCACCAAGGATGCGGTCAAAAATGCTTTTAAAGAACCGCGTAAGATTAATATGGACTTGGTCGATGCTCAACAGGCTCGTCGTGTCCTAGACCGCTTGGTGGGGTACTCGATTTCGCCTATTTTGTGGAAGAAGGTCAAGAAGGGCTTGTCAGCAGGTCGCGTTCAGTCCATTGCGCTTAAGTTAATCATTGACCGTGAAAATGAAATTAATGCCTTCCAACCAGAAGAATACTGGACAATTGATGGTGTTTTTAAAAAGGGAACCAAGCAATTTCAAGCTTCCTTCTATGGAGTGGATGGCAAAAAGCTGAAATTGACTAGCAATGATGAGGTCAAGGAAGTCTTGTCTCGTCTGACTAGTAAGGATTTTTCAGTGGATCAGGTAGATAAGAAAGAGCGCAAACGCAATGCTCCTTTACCCTATACCACTTCATCCATGCAGATGGACGCTGCCAATAAAATTAACTTCCGTACTCGAAAGACTATGATGGTTGCCCAACAGCTTTATGAAGGGATTAATATTGGTTCTGGTGTTCAAGGTTTGATTACCTATATGCGTACCGATTCGACTCGTATCAGTCCTGTAGCGCAAAATGAGGCAGCAAGCTTCATTACGGACCGTTTTGGTAGTAAGTATTCTAAGCATGGTAGCAAGGTCAAAAATGCTTCAGGAGCTCAGGATGCCCACGAGGCTATTCGCCCGTCTAGTGTTTTTAATACACCTGAAAGCATCGCTAAGTATCTGGACAAGGATCAGCTTAAGCTTTATACTCTTATCTGGAATCGTTTTGTGGCTAGCCAGATGACAGCTGCTGTCTTTGATACCATGGCTGTTAAATTGTCGCAAAATGGAATTCAATTTGCTGCTAATGGTAGTCAGATTAAGTTTGATGGTTATCTTGCCATTTACAATGATTCTGACAAGAATAAGATGTTACCAGAGATGGCTGTTGGAGATGTGGTCAAACAGGTGAATAGCAAACCAGAGCAGCATTTCACTCAACCGCCTGCTCGTTATTCTGAAGCGACACTGATCAAGACCTTGGAGGAAAATGGGGTTGGTCGTCCGTCAACCTACGCACCAACCATTGAAACTATTCAGAAACGTTATTATGTTCGCCTTGCAACCAAACGTTTTGAACCGACAGAGTTGGGAGAAATTGTTAACAAGCTCATCGTTGAATATTTCCCAGATATCGTAAACGTGACCTTTACAGCTGAAATGGAAGGCAAACTGGATGATGTCGAGGTTGGAAAAGAGCAGTGGCAACGTGTTATTGACGCCTTTTATAAACCATTCTCTAAAGAAGTGGCCAAGGCTGAAGAAGAAATGGAAAAAATCCAAATCAAGGATGAACCAGCTGGATTTGACTGTGAAGTGTGTGGCAGTCCAATGGTCATTAAACTTGGTCGTTTTGGTAAGTTCTACGCTTGTAGCAATTTCCCAGATTGCCGTCATACCCAAGCAATCGTGAAAGAAATCGGTGTAGAGTGTCCAAGTTGTCATCAGGGACAAATCATTGAGCGTAAAACAAAACGTAACCGCCTCTTCTATGGTTGCAATCGCTATCCAGACTGTGAATTTACTTCTTGGGACAAGCCTGTTGGTCGTGACTGTCCAAAATGTGGACACTTCCTCATGGAGAAAAAAGTCCGTGGTGGTGGCAAGCAGGTTGTTTGTAGCAAGGGTGACTACGAGGAAGAAAAGATTAAATAAGAGTAGAGTCCTGAAAGTGAATTTCAGGCTCTTTCTGGTTGGAGCTTGACAAAATTCACCATTGTATGCGAAACTAGAAGAAGATTATTTTAATTAGGAGTAGTTATGCGTCTTATTTATCTAATAATTGGTTTCTTATCACTGGCCTTGGCTATTGTTGGGGTAGTTTTACCCTTGTTGCCTACAACACCTTTTCTTTTACTGTCTATTGCTTGTTTCTCCAGAAGTTCCAAGCGTTTCGAAGACTGGCTTTATCATACCAAGCTCTATCAAGCATATGTAGCTGATTTTCGCGAGACTAAGTCTATTGCGCGTGAACGAAAGAAAAAAATCATCGTATCTATCTACATCTTGATGGGAATTTCCATTTTTTTTGCACCTCTTTTACCAGTCAAAATCGGTCTGGGTGCTTTGACCATCTTTATCACCTATTATCTCTTTAAGGTTATTCCAGACAAAGAATAGTTAAAATAGTAGTTATTTGCCTTGATAAAATTGAAAGCATATTCACAACAATATGATATAATAAATTTAAAGTAATCTTCAAGGAGAATCAAATGATTTATGAATTTTGTGCTGAAAATGTGACCTTACTTGAAAAAGCGATGCAGGCTGGATCTCGTCGAATCGAACTCTGTGATAATCTTGCAGTTGGTGGGACAACACCCAGCTATGGAGTGACTAAGGCAGCGGTTGAATTGGCAGCTAACTACGATACGACCATCATGACCATGATTCGTCCACGTGGTGGCGACTTTGTCTATAATGAACTAGAAATTGCAATTATGCTAGAAGACATTCGGTTGACTGCTCAGGCTGGAAGTCAAGGGGTTGTATTTGGAGCTTTAACTGCTGATAAGAAGTTGGATAAACCTAATCTTGAAAAGTTAATTACTGCATCAAAAGGAATGGAAATTGTCTTCCACATGGCCTTTGATGAATTGAGAGAAGAAGACCGGTTAGAAGCTATTGACTGGCTCAGCCAAGCAGGTGTCACTCGTATCCTAACTCGCGCTGGTGTGTCTGGCGACTCCTTAGAAAAACGTTTTGCTCACTATCGCAGAATTTTAGAGCACGCTAAAGGTAAGATTGAAATTCTACCAGGTGGGGGGATTGACCTTGACAACCGTCAAACCTTTATCGATCAGCTGGGTGTGACACAATTGCATGGAACCAAGGTTGTCTTTTAAAAAATAGAAAGGAACTGCTAGCTTTTGGTAGCAGTTTTCACTTATGTTTGAAATTTTTAAATCCTATCAGTTTAATCAAGAAAAGGCTCGTGCCTATGGTTTTCTAGAAAGTAGTGGAGTTTGGACTTATAGCTGCATGATTTTGCAGGGTGATTTTGTCATGACTGTGTCCATCACTGCTGATAATGTGAATTTTCAGGTCTTTGATCAGGAAATGGGCGACCTCTATCCTCAAGTTCATATGGAAAGTATGACAGGAAGTTTTGTTGCAAGTGTCCGTGAGGCTTGTCTGGAGATTCTCTACCAGATTCGGAAGGCTTGTTTTGAGGTACAGGATTTTATCTGTCCACAGACTAAGCGTATCATGGCTCAGATTCAGGAAAAGTATGGTAATCAGTTGGAGTATCTATGGGAAAAATTACCTGATACGGCAGTGTTAAGACATGAAGGCAATAAAAAATGGTATGCTGTTTTGATGAAAATCTCTTGGGATAAGCTGGAAAAGGGTAGAGAAGGTTTAGTCGAAGCAGTCAACCTCAAACATGATCAAGTAGTGGATCTGCTTTCACAAAAGGGCATTTATCCAGCTTTTCATATGAATAAACGCTACTGGATTAGTGTGGCTTTTGATGATACTTTGTCAGATGAAATGGTACTGGAATTGATAGAAAAAAGTTGGAATTTAACTTCTAAAAAATGAAACATTTCAATAACTTTCAATTAGCTAAATATTCTATACTGAAGAAATTTTCAGAAAATATTGGATTTTTTCTTGACAAGTACTTTTGCCTATGCTAAAATACTAAACAAGATATCAAACGAAGGAGAAAGTCAAACATGAGAACAGCTAAGTTTAATCAATTTGCTTTGTTGTTGAGATACTCGGGCTAGTGCAAAAAGCATTAGTCCTGTTTGGCTTACCAAGCGGGAGTGAATCAACATCTCGCTTGGGCTTCTGAGCGAGATGTTTTTTTAAAACCACATTTGGAAAAGGGGAAATCTTATGAGAACAGTTGAATTTCTAGATACCAGCCTTCGGGATGGAGAACAGACACCAGGTGTTAATTTTTCAATCAAGGAAAAAATTGCCATTGCAAGGCAGCTGGAGAAATGGGGCATTTCAGCCATCGAAGCTGGTTTTCCAGCGGCTAGCCCGGACTCATTTACGGCAGTGCAGGAGATTGCTAAGGTCTTGAAGAAAACAGCGGTGACTGGTTTGGCACGTTCGGTCAAGTCTGATATTGATGCTTGTTATGAAGCTCTCAAGGATGCCAAGTATCCACAGGTTCACGTCTTTATCGCTACCAGTCCGATTCACCGAAAGTATAAGCTCAATAAGAGCAAGGAAGAGATTCTAGAAGCTATTAAGGAGCATGTTTCTTATGCCCGTTCTAAGTTTGAAGTGGTCGAATTCTCTCCTGAGGATGCGACTAGAACAGAGTTGGATTTCCTCTTGCAAGTTGTTCAAACAGCGGTTGATGCAGGGGCGTCTTATATCAATATTCCTGATACGGTAGGATTTACCACACCAGAGGAATATGGAGCTATCTTCAAACACTTGATTGAGAATGTCAAGACGGATCGTCAGATCATCTATTCACCTCACTGTCATGATGATCTTGGAATGGCAGTGGCTAATAGCCTTGCTGCCGTCAAGAATGGGGCAGGACGTGTTGAAGGAACTATCAACGGTATTGGTGAGCGAGCTGGCAATGCTGCTTTGGAAGAAATAGCAGTTGCTCTCAATATTCGCCAAGATTACTACCAAGCAGAAACCAGTATTGTCCTAAATGAGACCATCAATACGTCAGAAATGGTTTCTCGCTTTTCAGGAATTCCAGTTCCTAAAAACAAGGCTGTGGTCGGTGGCAATGCCTTTTCTCACGAATCTGGTATTCACCAAGACGGAGTTCTTAAAAATCCTCTTACCTATGAAATCATCACTCCTGAATTGGTCGGTGTCAAGAGTAATAGCCTCCCACTTGGAAAATTGTCTGGTCGCCATGCCTTTGTCGAGAAACTAAGAGAACTGGCCCTAGACTTTACAGAAGAGGATATCAAACCACTCTTTGCTAAGTTCAAGGCACTGGCCGACAAGAAACAAGAAATCACAGATGCAGATATTCGTGCTCTGGTAGCTGGAACCATGGTTGAAAACCCTGAAGGATTCCACTTTGATGATTTACAACTTCAAACTCATACAGATAATGACATTGAAGCGCTTGTTAGCCTGGCTAATATGGATGGTGAGAAAGTCGAATTTAATGCGACAGGGCAAGGTTCCGTTGAAGCAATCTTCAACGCTATCGATAAGTTCTTTAACCAATCCGTCCGCTTGGTGTCCTATACCATTGATGCTGTGACAGATGGAATTGATGCCCAAGCTCGGGTCTTGGTTACTGTTGAAAACAGAGATACAGAAACTATCTTTAATGCAGCAGGGCTTGATTTCGATGTACTGAAAGCATCTGCTATTGCCTACATCAATGCCAATACCTTTGTTCAAAAAGAGAATGCTGGTGAGATGGGACGCAGTGTTTCTTACCGCGATATGCCTAGTGTGTAAAGGAGAAGTCTATGACAAAGAAAATAGTAGCTCTAGCAGGGGATGGAATCGGCCCAGAAATCATGGAGGCTGGTTTAGAAGTTCTGGAGGCTCTAGCTGAAAAAACAGGCTTTGACTATGAAATAGACAAACGACCTTTTGGAGGTGCAGGTATCGATGCAGCAGGGCATCCCTTACCTGATGAAACCCTCAAGGTATGTCGTGAAGCAGATGCCATTCTCCTAGCGGCTATCGGTAGTCCTCAGTATGATGGAGCAGCGGTTCGGCCTGAACAAGGCTTGCTAGCTCTCCGTAAGGAACTCAATCTCTATGCTAATATTCGCCCTGTTAAGATTTTTGAGAGTCTCAAGCATTTGTCACCACTCAAACCGGAACGAATTGCTGGTGTAGACTTTGTCGTAGTGCGTGAGTTGACAGGCGGGATTTACTTTGGAGATCATATCCTTGAAGAGCGCAAAGCGCGTGATATCAACGACTATAGCTATGAGGAAGTAGAACGTATTATTCGCAAAGCCTTTGAAATTGCAAGAAATCGCAGAAAAACCGTTACCAGCATCGATAAACAAAATGTTTTGGCGACATCAAAACTCTGGAGAAGAGTAGCTGAGAAGGTCGCACAGGATTTCCCAGATGTGACTTTGGAACACCAGCTGGTGGACTCAGCTGCCATGCTTATGATTACCAATCCTGCTAAGTTTGATGTTATTGTAACGGAGAATCTTTTTGGAGATATTCTCTCTGATGAATCAAGCGTTCTGTCTGGCACACTTGGGGTTATGCCATCAGCCAGTCACTCTGAAAAGGGTCCAAGTCTCTATGAACCTATTCACGGTTCAGCTCCTGATATTGCAGGTCAAGGAATTGCCAATCCTATTTCCATGATTTTATCAGTGGCCATGATGTTGAGAGATAGTTTTGGACGTTATGAGGATGCGGAGCGTATCGAACGTGCAGTAGAAGCCAGTTTGGCAGCAGGAATTTTAACGAGAGATATAGGAGGTCAGGCTTCGACCAAGGAAATGACAGAAGCCATTATTGCAAGGTTATGAAGTTAGACGAAAAAATTACTCTAGTCCTTTTGATTTGGAATGTCATGGTTTTCTTGATTTATGGTATTGACAAATCTAAGGCAAGGAGAAGAGTTTGGCGCATCCCTGAGAAAATCTTACTTATTTTAGCTTTTACTTGTGGTGGTTTTGGGGCCTGGTTAGCAGGAACCATCTTTCACCACAAGACTCGAAAATGGTATTTTAAAACAGTTTGGTTTCTCGGAATGGTGTCCACACTAGTAGCCTTATATTTTATTTGGAGGTAATGGATGGCAGGAAAATCGATTTTTGATAAATTATGGGACCGTCATGTCATCACAGGAGAAGAGGGGCAGCCCCAACTCATGTATGTGGATCAGCACTATATTCATGAAGTGACCAGCCCTCAGGCTTTTCAAGGATTACGAGACGCAGGTCGTAGATTGAGACGACCAGACTTGACATTTGGAACCTTTGACCACAATGTCCCGACAGTCAATATCTACGATATTCGAGATGTGATTTCTAAGGCTCAAATTGATAAGCTGGCTGAAAATGTTGAGGAGTTTGGGATCGAACATGCTGCCCACGGTTCTGAAAAACAAGGAATCGTGCACATGGTAGGTCCAGAAACAGGAAGGACGCAACCAGGAAAATTCATCGTCTGTGGAGATAGCCACACAGCAACCCACGGGGCTTTCGGAGCGATCGCTTTTGGAATTGGGACCAGTGAGGTCGAACATGTCTTCGCGACACAGACCCTCTGGCAGGTCAAACCCAAGAAAATGCTGGTAGAATTCACTGGTGTTCCTCAAAAAGGAGTTTATTCTAAGGATTTCATTCTAGCCTTGATTGCCAAGTACGGCGTTGCCTGTGGTGTTGGCTATGTGGTGGAATATCGGGGACAAGCGATTGATGCACTGAGCATGGAAGAGCGAATGACTATCTGCAATATGTCCATCGAGTTTGGTTCTAAGATGGGGATTATGAATCCGGACCAAACCACCTATGACTATCTTAAGGGACGAGAATGTGTTCCAGAGGACTTTGAAGAGGCTGTGGCGGATTGGAAAACAATTGTCAGTGATGAGGATGCCGTTTATGATAAGGTTATCCAGATGGATGTCTCAAACTTGGCTCCTATGGTGACCTGGGGAACCAACCCTGCTATGGGTGTTGACTTTGACAGTAGTTTCCCAGAAATTAAGGATATGAATGATGAACGAGCCTACAATTATATGGATTTGGAACCAGGTCAAAAGCCAGCAGATATTGAACTAGGTTATATCTTTATCGGCTCTTGTACAAATGCTCGTCTCAGTGACTTGCAGCTGGCGGCGCGATTTGTCAAAGGGAAGAAAATAGCTCCTAACTTAACGGCTATCGTGGTTCCGGGCTCTCGTCCTGTCAAACGAGCTGCTGAGAAGTTGGGTTTGGATAAGGTTTTCATAGATGCTGGCTTTGAGTGGAGAGACCCAGGTTGTTCTATGTGCCTAGGAATGAATCCAGACAAGGTCCCTGATGGTGTCCACTGCGCCTCAACCAGCAACCGCAACTTTGAAGACAGACAAGGATTTGGTGCTAAGACTCATCTCTGCAGTCCAGCTATGGCAGCTGCGGCAGCTATCGCAGGGCGTTTCGTAGATGTTCGGCAAATGCCAGAAGCCCAGTAAGGAGAGGATATGGAGAAATTTACAGTTTATACGGGAACGACCGTTCCTCTCATGAATGATAATATCGACACCGACCAAATCCTACCCAAGCAGTTTCTCAAGTTGATCGATAAGAAAGGCTTTGGTAAGTACCTCATGTATGCTTGGCGTTATCTGGACGACAAGTATACTGAGGATCCTGACTTTGTCTTTAATCAGCCTGAATATCGTAAAGCCAGTATTCTTATCTCAGGGGATAACTTTGGGGCAGGTTCTTCGAGGGAGCACGCCGCTTGGGCTCTAGCGGACTATGGTTTTAAGGTTGTGATTGCAGGATCTTTTGGGGACATTCATTACAATAATGAACTCAATAATGGCATGTTGCCCATTGTTCAGCCCAGAGAGGTTAGAGAGAAACTAGCTCAGCTACAACCAAGTGACCAGGTAACTGTGGACTTGGAACAACAAAAAATCATCTCACCAGTTGGAGAATTCACTTTTGAAATCGATAGCGAGTGGAAACACAAGCTCTTAAATGGTTTGGATGATATCGGTATTACCTTGCAGTATGAAGATTTGATTGCTGCTTATGAAAAACAACGACCAGCCTACTGGCAGGATTAGAAGAAAAATAGAAAAGGAAATAGAACTATGACAAAACACATTCAATGGAACGGAACACTTTCACAAGAAGGCTATGATATTTTAAAAGGTGAGGGCGGTTGTATTGTTTGCCCTACAAAAGTTGGTTACATCATTATGACTAGTGATAAGGCAGGACTTGAACGCAAGTTTGAAGCCAAAGAGCGTAACCGTAACAAACCAGGTGTTGTTCTCTGCGGTAGCATGGATGAGCTTCGTGCTTTAGCACAACTTAACCCAGAAATTGAAGCCTTCTACCAAAAACATTGGGATGAAGATATTCTTCTTGGTTGTATCCTTCCTTGGAAACCAGAAGCTTTTGAAAAACTCAAAGCATACGGTGATGGTCGTGAAGAGCTGATGACTGACGTGCGTGGAACGAGCTGTTTTGTTATCAAATTTGGTAAAGCTGGTGAACAATTGGCTGCCAAACTTTGGGAAGAAGGCAAGATGGTTTATGCCTCATCAGCTAACCCATCTGGAAAAGGAAACCGTGGTAAAGTAGAAGGTATTGGAGAACGTATCGAAGGGGCAGTGGACCTTGTCATTGAGGCAGATGACTACGTTGCTTCTATCCAGCCTGACAAAACGATTGAAACTCGCTATGAGCAAGGTGTGATGGTCTCTATGGTTGATAAAGACGGCAAACTCATCCCAGAACAAGGAGGAGCTCGTTCAACATCACCAGCACCAGTTGTAATCCGTAAAGGGCTTGACATTGATAAAATCATGATGCACCTGTCAGACACCTTTAACTCATGGGACTACCGTCAGGGGGAGTATTATTAGAATGTAGAAGAAGTGGGGAGAAAACAATTTCCCCTCTTTTTTCTATTTACGCAAGAAAAATCCGAACATTATATTTTAATTTATAAAATTATTTGACAAAATCTGTACTTTGATTTATAATTAATTAAGGAAACGTCGGAAAAGGCGTAGAGATGCGCAAGCATAGGTAGGTCATTACAAAAGAAACGAGACATCGATATGTTAAATGAATTTCCAATTTTTGATTACGAAGATATTCAATTGATTCCAAATAAATGTGTCATTAAAAGCCGTGCAGAAGCAGATACAAGTGTCACTCTAGGAAATCACACCTTTAAACTACCTGTTGTGCCAGCTAATATGCAGACGATTTTGGATGAAAATGTAGCAGAGCAACTTGCTAAAGGTGGTTACTTTTACATTATGCACCGTTTTGATGAGGCAGGACGCATTCCTTTTATTAAACGCATGCACGATCAAGGGCTCATTGCTTCTATTTCTGTCGGTGTTAAGGACTATGAGTATGATTTTGTTAGCCAGCTCAAGGCTGATGCTCCTGAATATATCACGATTGACATCGCTCATGGTCATGCAGATAGCGTGATTTCTATGATTCAACACATTAAGAAAGAATTGCCAGATACCTTTGTCATTGCTGGAAATGTGGGAACACCAGAAGCTGTGCGTGAATTGGAAAATGCTGGTGCGGATGCTACTAAGGTCGGAATTGGTCCTGGTAAGGTTTGTATTACCAAGGTTAAGACTGGGTTCGGTACAGGTGGTTGGCAGTTGGCTGCTCTACGCTGGTGTGCCAAGGCTGCACGTAAACCGATTATCGCTGATGGAGGGATTCGTACTCATGGCGATATTGCAAAGTCTATCCGCTTCGGTGCTAGCATGGTCATGATTGGTTCTCTCTTTGCAGGACACATCGAAAGTCCAGGGAAAACGATTGAAGTTGATGGTGAACATTTCAAAGAATATTACGGTTCAGCCTCACAATATCAAAAAGGTGCTTACAAAAATGTGGAAGGCAAACGTATCTTGCTTCCTGCCAAAGGTCATCTGCAAGACACTTTAACTGAGATGGAACAAGACCTTCAAAGTGCTATTTCTTATGCAGGTGGACGTCAGGTTGCTGACCTTAAACACGTTGATTATGTTATCGTGAAAAACTCCATCTGGAATGGGGATGCTTCCCACTAAGACAGGGGATTTGACCAGAAAAAAACTTGTTATTAGAGCAAATTTTTGTTATAATGAAACAAGTTTCCACCCTTAGTGTAATGGATATCACGTAAGATTCCGGTTCTTGAGATGGGGGTTCGATTCCCTCAGGGTGGATGTAAACATCCTAAAAAAGCCTTTAATAGGGCTTTTTTCTTTACACAGCCCTAAATTGGCCCTTAAAACTGAAAATCTCTTTTTAAAGAATTCCCAAATGTTTTCCAGTCCCGTTTTAAAGTGACTCAGGGGGCTTTTTTTGATATAATAAAAAGGACTGTTATCAGTTAGAAAGAGGTTGGTATGAAAGAATTACAAACTGTACTAAAGAACCATTTTGCAATCGAATTTACAGACAAAAATTTACTGGAGACTGCCTTTACTCATACGAGTTATGCCAATGAGCACCGCCTCTTAAAAATTTCACACAATGAACGCTTGGAATTTTTAGGAGACGCTGTTCTACAGTTATTGATTTCAGAATATCTGTATAAAAAATATCCTAAAAAGCCTGAGGGTGACTTGTCTAAACTCCGTGCCATGATTGTCCGCGAGGAAAGTTTGGCTGGTTTTGCGCGTGATTGCCAGTTTGATCAATTTATCAAGTTGGGTAAGGGGGAAGAAAAATCTGGTGGTCGCAATCGTGATACCATTCTTGGTGATGCCTTTGAAGCCTTTCTTGGTGCCCTCCTTTTGGACAAGGATGTGGCCAAGGTTAAGGAATTTATCTATCAAGTCATGATTCCTAAGGTTGAAGCAGGCGAATTTGAGATGATTACAGACTACAAAACCCATCTCCAAGAGTTACTTCAGGTCAATGGCGATGTGGCTATTCGTTATCAGGTGATTTCTGAAACGGGTCCTGCCCATGATAAGGTTTTTGATGTTGAAGTTCTTGTCGAAGGTAAGAGCATCGGCCAAGGGCAAGGTCGTTCTAAGAAACTAGCAGAGCAGGAAGCTGCCAAAAATGCCGTTGAGAAAGGGCTGGATTCATGTATTTAAAGGAAATCGAAATTCAGGGATTCAAGTCTTTTGCTGATAAGACTAAGGTCGTCTTTGACCAAGGTGTGACGGCAGTTGTTGGACCCAATGGATCTGGAAAATCGAATATTACAGAAAGTCTGCGTTGGGCCTTGGGGGAATCAAGTGTTAAGAGTCTCCGTGGGGGCAAGATGCCAGATGTCATCTTTGCTGGAACAGAGAGTCGCAAACCGCTCAATTACGCTTCTGTAGTTGTAACTCTGGATAATCATGACGGATTTATTAAGGATGCTGGTCAAGAAATCAGGGTAGAACGCCATATCTATCGTAGTGGGGATAGTGAATACAAAATTGACGGCAAGAAAGTTCGTCTTCGTGATATTCATGATCTTTTCTTGGATACAGGTTTGGGACGAGATTCTTTTTCTATCATTTCACAAGGCAAGGTTGAGGAGATTTTCAACTCCAAGCCTGAAGAACGCCGTGCCATTTTTGAAGAGGCTGCTGGGGTTTTAAAATACAAGACTCGCAGAAAAGAAACAGAGAGTAAACTGCAACAAACTCAGGATAATCTAGACCGCTTAGAGGACATTATCTACGAGTTGGATAATCAAATCAAGCCTCTTGAGAAGCAAGCTGAGAATGCCCGTAAGTTTTTAGACTTGGAAGGTCAACGCAAGGCTATTTATTTAGACGTGCTAGTTGCTCAAATCAAGGAAAATAAGGCTGAACTAGAGTCGACAGAAGAAGAGTTGGCACAGGTTCAGGAACTCTTGATGAGCTATTACCAAAAGCGTGAAAAATTAGAAGAAGAAAATCAGAATCTCAAGAAGCAACGTCAAGATTTACAGGCTGAGATGGCCAAAGACCAGGGCAGTTTGATGGATTTGACCAGTCTAATTAGTGATTTAGAGAGAAAATTAGCCTTATCGAAACTGGAATCTGAGCAAGTAGCTCTGAATCAACAGGAAGCACAAGCACGTTTGGTTACTTTGGAAGATAAGAGAAAGGTTCTAAGTAAGGAAAAGGCTGAAAAAGAAGAGAACTTGGCACAATTAGAACACAATCTAATCCAAAATAATCAAAAACTCAATCGTTTAGAAGCTGAATTACTAGCTTTTTCAGATGATCCTGATCAGATGATTGAGCTTCTACGTGAACGCTTTGTAGCTCTTTTACAAGAAGAAGCGGATGTCTCAAACCAGCTGACCCGTATTGAGAATGAGTTGGAAAATAGTCGTCAGCTTTCTCAAAAACAAGCAGATCAACTACAAAAACTAAAAGAACAACTGGCTACAGCTAAAGAGAAGGCCAGTCAGCAAAAAGACGAGCTTGAAGCTGCCAAGGAGCATGTTCAGAAATTATTGGCTGACTACCAAGCTATTGCCAAGGAGCAAGAGAATCAGAAATCTTCCTATCAGGCTCAACAAAATCAACTCTTTGCCCGTCTGGATAATCTCAAAAACAAGCAGGCTAGAGCCCAAAGTTTGGAAAATATCCTCAGAAATCATAGTAACTTTTATGCAGGTGTTAAGAGTGTTCTCCAAGAAAAAGCCCGCCTTGGTGGAATTATTGGTGCAGTCAGTGAGCACCTGACCTTTGATGTACATTATCAAACTGCCCTAGAGATTGCACTGGGAGCCAGCAGTCAGCATATCATTGTAGAAGATGAGGGGGCGGCAACTAAGGCGATTGATTTCCTCAAACGAAACAGAGCTGGTCGTGCCACCTTCCTTCCTTTGACAACGATCAAGGCGCGTACGATTTCTAGTCAGAACCAAGATGCTATCTCTGCAAGTCCAGGTTTCCTTGGTATGGCAGATGACTTGGTGACATTCGATAATAGGTTGGAAGCTATTTTCAAGAACTTGCTAGCTACGACGGCTATTTTTGATACCGTAGAACACGCGCGTGCAGCAGCTCGTCAGGTTCGTTATCAGGTTCGTATGGTGACATTGGACGGTACAGAGTTGCGCACAGGTGGCTCTTACGCAGGTGGAGCCAATCGCCAGAACAACAGTATTTTTATCAAGCCAGAACTGGAGCAATTGCAAAAAGAAATTGCTGAAGAAGAAGCAAGTCTTCGTTTAGAAGAGGTATCTTTGAAGACCTTGCAAGATGAGATGGCTAGATTGACAGAAAGATTAGAAGCTATCAAATCTCAAGGAGAGCAGGCACGTATTCAGGAGCAAGGCTTGTCCCTCGCTTATCAGCAGACCAGTCATCAAGTTGAAGAACTGGAAACTCTTTGGAAACTCCAAGAAGAGGAATTAAATCGTCTTTCTGAGGGAGATTGGCAAGCAGATAAGGAAAAATGCCAAGAGCGACTTGCTACTATTTCCAGTGACAAGCAAAATCTGGAAGCTGAGATTGAAGAGATTAAGTCTAATAAAAATGCCATCCAAGAACGTTATCAGAACTTGCAAGAACAGGTAGCGCAAGCTCGCTTGCTTAAGACAGAACTACAAGGGCAAAAACGTTATGAAGTAGCTGATATTGACCGTCTAGGCAAGGAATTGAATAATCTAGATATCGAACAAGAGGAAATCCAGCGCCTTCTTCAAGAAAAGGTTGATAATCTGGAGAAGGTTGATACAGATTTGCTCAGTCAACAGGTAGAAGAAGCCAAAACTCAGAAAACAAACCTCCAACAAGGTTTAATTCGCAAGCAGTTTGAGTTGGATGATATTGAAGGTCAACTGGATGATATTGCTAGTCATTTGGATCAGGCTCGCCAGCAGAATGAAGAGTGGATTCGCAAGCAAACACGTGCTGAAGCTAAGAAAGAAAAGGTCAGCGAGCGCTTACGTCATCTACAAAGCCAATTAACAGACCAGTATCAGATTAGCTATACTGAAGCTTTAGAAAATGCGCATGAGTTGGAAAATCTCAATCTGGCAGAGCAAGAGGTGCAGGACTTAGAGAAGGCTATTCGTTCGCTGGGTCCGGTCAACTTGGAAGCTATTGACCAGTACGAAGAAGTTCACAACCGTCTGGACTTTCTAAATAGTCAGCGAGATGATATTTTATCAGCGAAAAGTCTGCTTCTTGAAACCATCACAGAGATGAATGATGAGGTCAAGGAACGATTTAAATCCACCTTTGAAGCTATTCGTGAGTCCTTTAAAGTGACATTCAAGCAGATGTTTGGTGGAGGTCAGGCGGACTTGATATTGACTGAGGGCGACCTTTTAACAGCTGGTGTGGAGATTTCTGTTCAACCTCCAGGTAAGAAAATCCAGTCGCTTAACCTCATGAGTGGTGGTGAAAAAGCTCTGTCAGCTCTAGCTTTGCTTTTCTCCATTATTCGTGTCAAGACCATTCCATTTGTTATCTTGGATGAGGTAGAGGCTGCACTTGACGAAGCCAATGTTAAACGTTTCGGGGATTACCTCAATCGATTTGATAAGGACAGCCAGTTTATCGTCGTAACCCACCGTAAGGGAACCATGGCGGCAGCCGATTCTATCTATGGAGTGACCATGCAAGAGTCAGGTGTCTCAAAAATTGTTTCGGTTAAGTTAAAAGATTTAGAAAGTATTGAAGGATGACAATTAAACTAGTAGCAACGGATATGGACGGAACCTTCCTAGATGAGAATGGACGCTTTGATATGGACCGCCTCAAGTCTCTCTTGGTTTCCTACAAGGAAAAAGGGATTTACTTTGCGGTGGCTTCGGGGCGCGGATTTTTATCTCTAGAAAAATTATTTGCTGATGTTCGTGATGACATTATTTTTATCGCAGAAAATGGCAGTTTGGTCGAATATCAAGGTCAGGACTTGTATGAAGCGACCATGTCTCGTGAGTTTTATCTATCAACTTTTGAAAGGCTGAAAACTTCACCTTATGTAGATATCAATAAACTGCTCTTGACAGGAAAAAAGGGAGCTTATGTTCTAGATACGGTTGATGAGACCTATTTAAAAGTGAGTCAGCACTATAATGAAAATATCCAAAAAGTAGAGAGTCTGGAAGATATTAAAGATGACATTTTCAAATTTACAACCAACTTCACAGAAGAAACGCTGGAAGCTGGTGAAGCTTGGGTAAACGAACATGTTCCTGGTGTTAAGGCCATGACAACTGGCTTTGAATCCATTGATATTGTTCTGGACTATGTCGATAAGGGTGTGGCCATTGTTGAATTAGCTAAAAAACTTGGTATCACAATGGATCAGGTTATGGCTTTTGGAGACAATCTAAATGACTTGCATATGATGCAGGTTGTGGGACATCCTGTAGCTCCTGAAAATGCACGACCTGAAATTTTAGAATTAGCAGAGACTGTGATTGGTCACCATAAGGACCAGTCGGTTATAGCTTATATGGAGGGCTTATAATGGCAGATATAAAATTAATCGCATTGGACTTGGACGGAACCTTGCTGACTACTGATAAAAGGCTGACGGATCGTACCAAGGCAACCTTGAAAGCTGCGCGTGATCGTGGTATTAAGGTCGTATTGACAACTGGTCGCCCTTTAAAAGCTATGGATTTCTTTCTCCATGAGCTAGGGACTGACGGTCAAGAAGATGAGTATACGATTACTTTTAATGGTGGTTTGGTTCAGAAAAATACAGGTGAAATCCTTGATAAGACAGTCTTTTCATATGATGATGTAGCACGCTTGTATGAAGAAACAGAGAAATTATCACTGCCTCTTGATGCCATTTCAGAAGGAACTGTTTATCAAATCCAATCGGACCAAGAAAGTCTTTATGCCAAATTTAATCCAGCATTGACCTTTGTTCCAGTGGACTTTGCAGACTTGTCTAGTCAGATGACCTACAATAAATGCGTGACTGCCTTTGCTCAAGAACCCTTGGATGCAGCCATTCAGAAGATTTCTCCAGAATTGTTTGACCAATATGAAATCTTTAAATCACGTGAAATGTTGCTAGAGTGGTCACCAAAGAATGTTCATAAAGCAACAGGTTTGGCTAAACTAATCAGCCATCTTGGAATCGACCAAAGCCAAGTCATGGCCTGTGGTGATGAGGCCAATGACCTTTCTATGATTGAGTGGGCAGGACTCGGTGTTGCCATGCAAAACGCTGTTCCTGAAGTCAAGGAAGTCGCAAATGTGGTAACTCCTATGACCAACGATGAGGAAGCTGTCGCCTGGGCTATCGAAGAATATGTGCTAAAGGAGAATTAAGATATGGGATTATTTGACCGTCTATTCGGAAAAAAAGAAGAACCTAAAATCGAAGAAGTTGTAAAAGAAGCTCTGGAAAATCTTGATTTGTCTGAAGATACAGAAGCTGAGGGAGTTTCTCAAGAAGAAGCAGAAATTGCTGAAGAAGCAGTGCTTGAAGAAGAGAAAATCCAAGACACAGTTGAAGAAAGTATAGATTCAGAGCCAGCTGTAGAAGTTCAACAAGTAGAAGAATTACCAAACTCAGAAGGAGTCCCAGAGGAAGAGAATCCTGAACTTGAAGAAGCTGTAGAAGAAAATAATTCTGAAGTGCTTGAACCAGAAACTCCTCAGGTAGAAGAAACTGTTCAGGAAAAATATGACCGTAGTCTTAAGAAAACTCGTACAGGATTCGGTGCTCGCTTGAACGCCTTCTTTGCCAATTTCCGCTCTGTTGACGAAGAATTCTTCGAGGAACTGGAAGAACTACTGATCATGAGTGACGTTGGTGTCCAAGTCGCTTCTAACTTAACAGAGGAGCTACGCTACGAAGCCAAGCTCGAAAACGCCAAGAAACCTGACGCCCTTCGCCGTGTCATCATTGAGAAATTGGTTGAGCTTTATGAAAAGGATGGCAACTACGATGAAAGTATCCACTTCCAAGATGACTTGACAGTCATGCTCTTTGTAGGGGTCAATGGCGTTGGGAAAACAACTTCTATCGGAAAACTAGCCCACCGCTATAAACAAGCTGGTAAGAAGGTCATGCTAGTTGCAGCAGATACCTTCCGTGCAGGTGCAGTTGCTCAGTTAGCTGAATGGGGCAGTCGTGTGGGTGTTCCAGTAGTAACTGGACCTGAAAAAGCTGACCCAGCCAGTGTAGTCTTTGATGGCATGGAACGTGCCGTAGCGGAAGGTATTGATATTCTCATGATTGATACCGCTGGTCGTCTGCAAAACAAGGACAACCTCATGGCTGAGCTAGAAAAGATTGGTCGTATTATCAAACGTGTTGTGCCCGAAGCTCCGCATGAAACTTTCTTAGCACTTGATGCATCAACAGGTCAAAATGCCCTGGTACAGGCCAAAGAATTTTCAAAAATCACGCCATTAACTGGAATTGTCTTGACTAAGATTGATGGAACTGCTCGAGGTGGTGTTGTTCTAGCTATCCGTGAAGAACTCAACATTCCTGTAAAACTGATTGGATTTGGTGAAAAAATCGATGATATTGGAGAGTTTAACTCAGAAAACTTTATGAAGGGTCTCTTGGAAGGCTTAATCTAATCAGAAGTAAAAATCCTGCAAGACAATCTTGCAGGAAATTTTTTATTCTAGTCTACCATCTTGACGATAGGCGATATCTGGTTGCCAAGTCCATTTGGCATCGAATTTTTCAAGTAAGTCAAAGCTGGCTTGAGGTCCCATGCTTCCAGCTTTATAATCATGAAGTGGGGCACCATTTTCAGCCCAGAGCTCTTCGATACGGTCAATCAACTTCCATGACGCACCAACTTCATCCCAGTGGCTAAAGTTAGTTGAGTTGTTGTTTAGGACATCATAAATCAATTTCTCGTATGGTTCTGGAGAAGCACCAGTTGCGGTCGCATCTGTACGGTAATCAAGTGAGTTGGGAGCCAAGTTGAATTCTTCTCCTACTTGCTTCCCATTTAGGCTAAGAGAGAAGCCTTCTGTTGGTTGGATATAGATGGTCAAGATGTTTGGAGCAAGTGGCTCACCAAAGATAGAATCCATTTGTTTAAAGACGATGTTGACATGAGTTCCTTTTTCAGTTAGACGTTTACCAGTACGGAAGAAGAAAGGAACACCACGGAATCGATCGCTGTCTACAAAGAAGGCACCAGATGCAAAAGTTTCAGTTGTTGATTCTGGATTTACATTTGGTTCGCTACGATAAGAGATATATTTCATGCCATCAATCTTACCAGAGCGGTATTGACCACGGATAAAGTGTTCTTTAAGCTCTTCATCAGTTGGATGATAGAGGTTTTTAAAGACTTTAATCTTCTCAGCACGAATCTCGTCTTTTGTGAAGCTTGCTGGCTTGTCCATAGCAAGGAGAGAAAGAAGTTGGAGTGTATGGTTCTGTACCATATCACGGAGGGCACCTGATTGGTCATAGTAGCCACCACGTTCTTCTACACCCAAGCGCTCCGCAAAGGTAATTTGAACATTGTCGATAAATTCCTTGTTCCAAACGTTTTCGAAAATCAGGTTGGCAAAGCGAACTGCAAAGATACTTTGGATCATTTCCTTACCAAGATAATGATCAATACGGAAAATTTGTTCTTCGTCAAATGTTGCTAGGAGCTCGTCATTCAACTTGCTTGCAGTTGCGTAATCTGTACCAAATGGTTTTTCAACGATTAAGCGTTCAAAACCTTTACCATCCACAATGTTTTCAGACTTGAGGTGTTTGGCAATGGTTCCAAAGAACTGAGGCGCCATAGACAAGAAGAAGAGCTTGTTGTGTTCAGCTTGGTACTTGTCATTTAGTTCAGCCTGCAATTGACGCAAAGCAATGTAGTGTTCTGTATCGTTGACATCATGACTTTGATAGTAGAAGTGACTAGCGAACTCTTGAGCCTGTTCGGTACTATCTGCCAAATCAAGGATGGATTCGACGACAACAGATTCAAAATATTCCTTGCTCCAAGGACGACGGGCAGTTCCAATAACGGCAAAGTGCTCGGAAAGATTGCCGGATTTATATAGTCTAAAAAGGGAAGGGTAGAGCTTGCGTTTAGCCAGGTCTCCACTCGCACCGAAAATTGTAACAATAACCTTAGATGACATCTAGCTACCTAATTTCTATTTTTATTCCTAGTCTTGCTAGGTATGAGGAAATCTCATTTCATAAATTTAATTCTAACATAATTTTCCGAAAAATCAAAAAATCCAATACGAGATAGAAAAAAACTGCAAGGAAATCCTTACAGTTTGCGTTTAGACGTTTAAGACCTTGTCCAAGAACTCTTTCAGACGTGGGTGTTGTGGGTTATCAAAGATTTGATCAGGTGTTCCGTCTTCAAGGAATTCACCGTCTGCAGTAAAGATAACGCGGTTGGCAACCTGACGGGCAAATCCCATCTCATGGGTTACGATAATCATGGTCATGCCTTGTTTAGCCAAGTCTTTCATAACGTTTAGTACGTCTCCGACCATTTCAGGGTCAAGGGCAGAAGTTGGTTCATCAAAGAGCATGATGTCTGGATTCATTGCTAGTCCACGAGCGATAGCCACACGTTGTTTTTGACCACCGGATAGGCTATCTGGGTTAGCATTAGCTTTATCTGCTAGTCCAACCTTTTCAAGCAACTCCATCCCCAATTTCTCAGCTTCTTCTTTGGTCATTCGTTTGTGTTCAATAGGAGCAAAAGTAATGTTGTCCAATACAGACATGTGTGGGAAGAGGTTGAAGTGTTGGAACACCATTCCGATATTTTCACGGACGTGGTCAACGTTAGTTGTTTTTTCAGTTAAGTCATAACCGTTCACAGTAATGTGACCGCTCGTAACTTCTTCTAGAAGGTTGAGGCTACGGAGGAAGGTTGACTTACCAGAACCTGAAGGACCGATGATACAAACAACATCTCCTTCATAGAACTTAGTCGTAATTCCTTTTAAAACTTCATTTTTTCCGTAGCTTTTGTGTAAATCATTTACATCAATTTTTAATTTTGCCATTAACGAATCCTCTTTTCTAAGCGTTTCGCTAGTCTAGTCAAAAGTGTGATAATTACAAGATAGAAGATAGCAAGGATTGCATACATCTTGAAACTTTGGTAGTTACGGGCAATGATAATCTTACCAGTTTGGAAGAGTTCAACCAAACCGATAGCAGAAACGATGGTTGTATCTTTAAGAGCGATAACGAATTGGTTAACAAAGTTTGGCAACATCAATTTAGTTGCTTGTGGCAAGATAATCTTACGCATGGTTTTTCCATAAGAGATACCCAAGCTTCGGCTAGCTTCCATTTGACCAACTGGAACGGCCTGAATACCACCACGAACGATTTCAGCGATATAAGCCGCTGCATTGAGTGAGAGGGCGATAGTACCAGCTACGAAGTCGTTAATTGGACTTTGTTGGCCTGTGATAGACTCGATGAAGTTTGGAATTCCCCAGAAGATGAAGGCTGCAAGAATCATCAAAGGAATACCACGGATAACGTCAACGAAAATCTCAGAGATCACACGAAGAGATTTGTATGGGCTAACGCTAAACATACCGAAGATAATCCCGATAACAATAGCAATAGCAAATGAGATAAGAGCTAGAGCAAGAGTGATACCAAGACCGCTAAGGAGTTGTTTGTAGTTGTTTTGAAGCAAGCCCCAGATAGTTGTTTCGTCAACAGTGCTTGTTGAAGTAGTTGAAGATTCGCTAGCTAGGTATTTATCAAGAATCTTTTGGAATTCTCCGTTTGCTTTAAGGTTTGCAAGTCCGTTATTGAACATTTCAATCAATTCTGGATTTGTGCCTTTTTTAACGGCAAAGGCTGTTTCTCCGATTGGACTTCCAGGGATTGGTGTTTTCAATTTTTGACCTTGGCTGATAGAATATTTGAGAACAGGTTCATCATCCATAACAGCATCAATGGCACCAGTGTTTAAACTATCATACATTGATGAACCATCAGCGAAGGTTTTAATTTGATAACCGTATTTGCTTTGATTTTCTGTTAGGAAGGTTTGAGAAGCAGTTCCGTTTTTAACACCAACCGTCTTCCCTTTCAAATCTTCATAAGAAGCAATGGTACTTGATTCTTTGACGCCGAGGATTGTGTTTGCAGTGTAGTATGAATCTGAGAAATCAAAAGTCGCCTTACGAGCATCTGTGACAGACATACCAGCAATGATACCATCTGCTTGACCAGCTTGGACAGCGTTAATAGCGGCATCGAAACCAGGGTTGATGATTTCAATTTCAAAACCTTGGTCTTTAGCGATTGCCTTAATCAATTCCATATCAATACCAGTGTATTGGTTGCTTGAATTTTGGAAAACAAAAGGTGCAAAAGAAGAATCGCTGGCAATGATGTATTTAGCTTTAACAGGAATGGCTTTTAAGCCCGCTAGAGTAGTTGTAGTTGGAACTGCTGAAGATGATGAAGCAGTCCATTTCTTGATGATTTTATCAAGACTACCATCTTTTTTCATTTCAGCCAAGGCTTGGTTAAATTCAGTAACTAGGTGCTCGTATTTGCTTCCTTTTTTAACACCGAAAGCAAAACTCCCTACAGCTTCCCCATCCATTTCGATATGGAGGTCTTGACCTTGGTTAATGGCATACTCGATAACAGGTTTGTCATCCATCATGGCATCAATTGCACCAGCACTTAAGCTGTTGTTCATCAAATCACTAGTGTCAAATGTTTTAATAGTAAAGCCGTATTTATCTTTGATTGTTTCAAGAAAACGTTGAGCAGCAGTTCCGTTTTTAACACCAACGGTTTTGCCAGTTAATTGGTCATATTTACTAATCTTATGTGCCTTTGTAGTTGCAATGACAACTTTTGTATCATAATAAGTATCAGACATGGTGAAGACTTTTTCACGTTCTTTAGTCTTTGTCATCCCTGCCATGATAGCGTCAGCTTGACCAGCTTGAACCGCATTGACCGCTGCGTCAAATCCAGGATAGGACATCTGAATGTTCCACCCTTTAATCTCAGCCACTTTGTTGATAATATCAACATCAATTCCTTTATAAGTTTGATCTGAATCTTTAAACTCAAAAGGTGCATAGGCGGTATCAGAAACAATCTTAATCGTCTCTGCTTTTGCAATACCTAATGAGAAAATTGGGAATAAAATTAGCAAAAATGCTAGAAATTTTTTCTTCATTTTTAGTCTCCTTTTCCGAATATTTTCCCATTATATCAGAAAAAACAAAAAAATGCAAATCTAGGGACTTTTATGTTAGAAGATATAACATAAAAGCTCTTTATTTCTTTCTTGAACTGCTACCACAAAGTGCTATAATAATAGTATATAGTAGAAGAAAAGAGGACAGGAACATGAAAGACAAAAGAATATTTAAAGACTTCCAAGCTTCCAAAATGCGGTTAAACCTTTACACAAGCCCCTTGTTAGCCTTTGCTTTTGTCTTCATAGGAGAGTTTGTGGCTTATACTTTATATGGTATTAGTTTGTTAGCTCTCATCGGACTTGCAAGAAATTTTGGAGAGGCTGGTCAAGCTTTTGCTACCTACTTGCAGACTTTGCAGCAGAGCTTGATGGATAAAACAAGTGATTTTCGTTTAATTTTAGAATTGCTAGCCTTTGGTTTCGTTCTCAACACTGTGTTCAGATGGACTAGAAAAGTTGAGAAAAGACCTATTCGAACCTTGGGATTTTATAGAGAGAATTTCCTCAGCAATCTCCTTAAAGGATTTGGTCTAGGTCTGGCACTTTTTCTTCTGACCTTGTTAGGTTTAGTAGCATTAGGGCAATATCGTTTTGAGTCTATTCACCTGAATCCTTATTCGCTTACCTTTGTTGTCTTTACTATCCCATTTTGGATTTTACAGGGGACAACAGAAGAAGTGGTGGCCCGTGCTTGGCTCCTTCCTCAATTGGCCTCAAGAACCAATCTAAAACTTGCTGTTCTTATATCTAGCCTATTCTTTACCCTGCTTCATATGGGCAATTCGGGTCTAACACCACTATCTCTAGTAAATCTCTTTTTATTCGGAGTTGCCATGGCTCTTTACCTTCTCAAAACTGATACAGTTTGGGGTGTTGCAGGTATTCATGGCGCTTGGAATTTTGCTCAGGGAAATCTCTTTGGGATTTTAGTTAGTGGTCAACCATCAGGAACGTCATTGATGATCTTTTTACCACAAGGCAATCAAGGTTGGCTATCAGGAGAATCTTTTGGGATTGAAGGTTCTATCATGACAAGTTTAGTCTTGTTACTTTTGATTTTCTATCTCGCTCATCAATTAAAGAAAGAAAATGAAAGGATGTGACTTCGGTCCGTCCTTTTCTTCGTGAAAATGCTATAAGTATGCTAAAATAGGAATAGCACATGGAGAGAGGATTCTTATGATCAATCGCATTACAGATTATCAATTTAAACTAGTATCAAAATATCAACCATCAGGAGACCAACCCCAAGCTATCGAACAGTTGGTTGATAATATCGAGGGGGGAGAAAAAGCTCAGATTCTGATGGGGGCGACGGGTACAGGGAAGACCTATACCATGAGTCAGGTCATTTCCAAAGTCAATAAACCAACTCTGGTCATCGCCCACAATAAAACTCTAGCAGGACAGCTCTATGGGGAGTTTAAGGAATTTTTCCCTGAAAATGCAGTTGAGTACTTTGTGTCTTACTATGATTATTACCAACCTGAGGCCTATGTCCCTTCTAGCGATACCTATATTGAAAAGGATAGCTCTGTCAATGATGAGATTGACAAACTTCGTCACTCAGCGACTTCAGCCCTTCTGGAGCGTAATGATGTTATCGTCGTAGCTTCAGTCTCTTGTATCTATGGTTTGGGTTCGCCCAAGGAATACGCTGATAGTGTCGTTAGTCTCCGTCCTGGTCTAGAGATTTCTCGTGATAAACTCTTGAATGACTTAGTTGACATCCAGTTTGAACGTAATGATATTGATTTCCAACGGGGAAGATTTCGCGTTCGTGGGGATGTGGTAGAGATTTTCCCAGCCTCTCGTGATGAACATGCCTTTCGAGTAGAATTCTTTGGAGATGAAATTGACCGTATTCGTGAGGTTGAAGCTTTGACAGGTCAGGTCTTGGGAGAAGTGGATCATTTAGCGATTTTCCCAGCTACTCACTTTGTGACCAATGACGACCACATGGAAGTTGCCATTGCTAAAATTCAAGCAGAATTAGAAGAGCAGTTAGCTATCTTTGAAAAGGAAGGCAAATTGCTTGAAGCTCAACGTTTGAAACAGCGGACAGAGTATGATATCGAAATGCTGCGTGAGATGGGCTATACCAACGGGGTTGAAAACTATTCACGCCACATGGATGGACGGAGCGAAGGTGAGCCTCCTTATACGCTCTTAGATTTCTTCCCAGATGATTTCTTGATTATGATTGATGAGAGCCACATGACCATGGGGCAGATCAAGGGTATGTATAATGGTGACCGCTCTCGTAAGGAAATGTTAGTAAATTACGGTTTCCGTTTGCCGTCTGCTCTGGACAATCGTCCTCTCCGTCGGGAGGAGTTTGAGAGTCACGTTCATCAGATTGTTTACGTTTCAGCGACACCAGGTGATTATGAAAATAAACAGACTGAGACAGTGATTGAGCAAATCATTCGTCCGACAGGGCTTTTGGACCCAGAGGTGGAAGTCCGTCCGACTATGGGACAGATTGATGACCTCTTAGGTGAAATTAATGCCCGTGTTGAAAAGAACGAGCGAACCTTTATCACCACCTTGACCAAGAAAATGGCAGAGGATTTAACCGACTACTTTAAAGAAATGGGTATTAAGGTCAAGTACATGCACTCGGATATCAAGACTTTAGAGCGGACAGAGATTATCCGTGACCTGCGTTTGGGTGTCTTTGATGTCTTGGTCGGAATCAACCTCCTTCGTGAAGGAATTGACGTTCCTGAAGTGAGCCTCGTAGCTATTCTAGATGCTGACAAGGAAGGTTTCCTTCGTAACGAACGTGGTCTTATCCAGACCATTGGTCGTGCTGCCCGTAACAGCGAAGGTCATGTCATCATGTATGCGGACACAATGACCCAGTCTATGCAACGTGCTATCGATGAAACTGCCCGCCGTCGGAAAATCCAGATGGCCTATAATGAAGAACATGGTATTGTGCCTCAGACAATCAAGAAAGAAATCCGTGACCTGATTGCTGTGACCAAGGCAGTTGCTAAGGAAGAAGACAAGGAAGTTGACATCAATAGCCTCAACAAACAAGAGCGCAAAGAACTAGTCAAGAAACTAGAGAAACAAATGCAAGAAGCCGTTGAAGTGCTTGATTTTGAACTGGCTGCCCAGATTCGGGATATGATGCTGGAAGTCAAGGCGTTGGATTAGGGGAATTTTATGAATATTTTAGTTATTAATGGACATCCTGATAAAGAAAGTTACTGCCAAGCAATTTTTCAAACGATTGTAGAAAATATAGACTCAAAGAGACATGAACTTGAAATGATTAATCTTAATGAGGAAGAGTTTGATCCTGTTTTACGTTATGGTTATCGACAAAGGATGGAGGACGATCCGTTTATTCTACGATCTCAGGAATTAATTCAGTGGGCAGATCATTTCATTTTTGTTTATCCAATTTGGTGGAGTAGTATGCCTAGTCTATTGAAGGGGTGGATTGATCGTGTTTTTACGCCAGGCATTGCATACTCAGCAAATAATCGAGGAAGCTTTATTTTGAACTACTTGAGAGGTAATCAGTTTAAAAAGTTACTAAAAGGAAAAACAGCTAGTATTTATGCAACCTCCATGGCACCAACTTGGTGGTACAAAGTATTTTCAGGTCCGATTAATATTCCAGACAGTTATGGAATATCAGTATTAAAGAATGCTGTCCTGAATCATTGCGGTATCAAAACAAAGAGGGTTTCAATCTTAGGAGAGTTAGGACGTGAAGTGAATACAAGTTCAACAAGAGAAAAATTTCTACAAAAAGTAGCAAAGGAAGTCAGACTGTTGGATTAAGGAGAAGAAAATAAATGACGGTTGTTATCAAATCAATGGAAACTCCTGAAGAGATAGAAAGTAAATCTCTCGTTCACTGGAAAGCGTGGAGAGAGGCTTATGACGACCTTTTGCCTGCAGAATTTCAGGAGACAATGACATTGGAAAGGTGTCGATTCTTTAGTCAAAAGTATCCAGAAAATACATTGATTGCGATAGATGGCATGAAGGTAGTTGGTTTTATCAGTTATGGAAACTTTCGTGATGAGACTATTCAAGCTGGTGAAATTATTGCTTTATATGTTTTAAAAGACTATTATGGAAAAGGTATCGCACAAAAGTTAGTTAGAGCAGCTTTGACTGCTCTTAATCATTTTTCTGAAATTTTCTTATGGGTATTGAAAGATAATAAGCGAGTCATTGCTTTCTATCAAAAAATGGGCTTTACTTTTGATGGACAAGAAAAGCTACTTGAACTTGGAAAGCCCATAAAGGAAAAACGGATGGTATTCTATTCTAAATAATTTTAAAAAGTAGAAGCTAATGGTACTGGTACCAAGTCGAAAAATTTAATAAATTAGAAAGCGAGAAAATATGTCCCGTTCCCAATTAACGATTTTAACAAATATTTGTTTGATTGAAGATCTCGAAACCCAGCGCGTGGTTATGCAGTATCGCGCTCCTGAAACCAATCGCTGGTCAGGTTATGCCTTTCCTGGAGGTCATGTAGAAAATGGTGAGGCTTTTGCGGAGTCTGTCATTCGTGAAATCTACGAAGAAACAGGATTGACTATCCAAAATCCTCAACTTGTCGGCATTAAAAATTGGCCACTAGATACAGGTGGGCGCTATATTGTCGTTTGTTACAAGGCGACTGAGTTTACTGGTACCCTTCGCTCTTCAGAAGAGGGAAAAGTTTCTTGGGTGCAAAAAGACCAGATTCCGAACTTGGATCTGGCCTATGATATGCTACCTTTGATGGAGATGATGGAAGCTCCGGACAAATCTGAATTTTTCTACCCTCGCCGTACAGAAGATGATTGGGAGAAGAAAATCTTCTAGTCTTTTACTAAATAACCGAGCTGATCCAAGGCCTCCTCGATATAGTGGAGGTCTTGTTGTGTTTCGTATCTAATAGTAATAGGAGATTAGTAAAAACATGTGTACTCTGAAATAAATTTAAAATATTTCTAAAAAAGTATTGACAAAACAAAAGAAAACGCTTACTATATACATAAGGGAACGGTTCCACAATATAAAAAGGAGGAGTGATGACTACAATAAAACAGGTTGCTGAAGAAGCTGGAGTATCAAAGTCAACAGTTTCAAGATATATTTCGAAAAAAGGCTATGTCGGAGATGATGCGAGAGAAAAGATAAAAAATGCTATCAAGAAATTAAATTACACACCAAATGTATTAGCACAATCTTTAAAAACTAAAAAAAATCGAATGGTAGGACTCTTATTGCCAGATATTTCTAATCCGTTCTTCCCAAGATTGGTTCGAGGAGCCGAATCATATTTGAAAGATAAAGGTTATAGGATTATGGTTGGTACTATTTCAGATCATGATTCGTTAGAAGAATATATAAACCTTTTGTTAAAAACAAATGCAGCTGGTATTATAACGACACTTGACTTTACAAAGGAATTTCCAAATCTGACGTTACCTGTTGTTGTGGTTGACCGGATTAGTAAAGATACAGGTTACGGTGTCTTTTCTGATAATCAGTTGGGTGGACGTTTGGCTGCTAAAGCAATTTGGAATGCTGGCGCTAAGCAAGTTATGATTATTAAAGTTTTAGATGATAAAGCTGAGAACATTGCGGAACGATTTGAAGCCAGTTTAAACTATTTGAGGAATAAATCTTTAGAGATTCATATTGAAGAAAGTGAAACATTTGAGTTTGAAAAAATTCAAAAAGAAGCTAAAGAGAATCTAAAAAGAAATCCAAATATTGATAGTATTATAGCACCTTCTGATATTCATGCGATAGCTTATATTCATGAAATTTTAGCAATTGGTAAAAAAATTCCAGATGATATTCAAATCATTGGTTATGATGATATTGTACTTAGTCAATTTATTTATCCTTCTTTATCAACTATCCACCAATCATCATATAAAATGGGAGAACAGGCTGCAAGGCTAATCTATAATATGGCAAATAAGTTCTCTATAGATGAAGTTAAAATTAAACTACCTGTTAGATACGTAGAAAGAAATACATTAAGGAGAAAGTAATGAGTAAAATTGTTGTTGTTGGAAGTATTTCAATGGACTTAGTTATGAGAACAAAAAGGATTCCAGAAGGAGGTGAAACGATTTTTGGGGATTCATTTAATATAGTTCCAGGTGGAAAAGGTGCAAATCAAGCTGTAGCTATTGGTAGATTATCCAGTGTAGAAGATAATGTTTACATATTTGGAAACGTCGGAGAAGATATTTTTTCAGCAGATTTACTAAGCAATCTGCAAAATAATAATATTTCTATAGAACATGTGGGAACGGTTCCACAATCTACAGGAGTTGCACAAATTACTTTATATGGAGGTGATAATAGGATTATTTATTATCCCGGAGCGAATAATTTAGTTAAAACAAATGATTGGAAAAATGAGTGGGAATTGATTAGTGATGCAAGTATTGTTGTATTACAAAATGAAATACCACATGAAGCCAACTTATCTATAGCTAAATTTTGTCAAGAAAATAAAGTTAAGGTGCTTTACAATCCTGCACCAGCTAGAGAAACGGATATAGAGATGATTCCTTTTTGTGATTTTATTACTCCTAATGAGCATGAATGTTCAGAGCTTTTTCCAGATAAGAAATTAGAAGAAATTATTAAAATTTATCCTAATAAAATGATTGTGACATTAGGAGTTGAAGGTTCTATTTATTATGATGGGGCAGCAGTTCAGAAGATTCCTGCTATAAAAGCAGAAGTAGTTGATACTACAGGAGCAGGAGATACGTTTAATGGTGCTTTTGCTTATGCTATCTCAAAAGGAAAAGAGATGAATATTGCATTGTCCTTTGCAACGATTGCTTCACATCTTTCTGTTCAAAGGTTTGGAGCGCAAGGAGGCATGCCGAGTTTGAAAGAAATAAAGGAGCATTCAGGATATGAAGAAATATGGGATTTTAAATAGTAATATAGCAAAACTAGCTGATGATTTAGGTCATATGGATTTGGTTTGTATCGGAGATTTAGGATTGCCTGTTCCAAAAGGTGTTGATAAAATTGATTTAGCATTAAGAAAAGGCAGTCCAAGTTTTTTAGAAGTTTTAAAAGAATATTCAGATCATGTACTTATTGAAAAAATTTTCTTAGCAGAAGAAATTAAGGAAAAAAACAAAGAACAGTGGCAAGCAGTTCTAGATCTTTTAGGATCGAATATAATTATTGAATATATTAGTCATGAAGAATTGAAAGCTATGAATACTAAAGTTAAGGCAGTTATTCGCACTGGGGAAGATACACCATATTCGAATATAATCTTGCAATCAGGAGTTATTATTTAGAAGGGGGTTGCCTATGAAAATTGAAATGAAGAACATTTCAAAATCTTTTGGGAATAATCGTGTTTTAGAAAGTATTGATTTGGTTCTTAATTCAGGAGAAGTTCATGCTTTAATGGGAGAGAATGGTGCAGGCAAATCAACCTTAATGAATATTTTAACTGGACTTTTTCCAGCTACTTCAGGAACTATTTTTATTGATGGTAAAGAAAAAACATTTTCTAATCCTCAAGAGGCAGAACGGTTTGGACTGAGTTTTATTCATCAGGAAATGAATACTTGGCCAGATATGACTGTACTTGATAATCTTTTTTTAGGAAGAGAAATTAAAAATTCGATTGGGTTTCTAGATAAAGCTAGTATGGAAAGGAAAGCTAAAGAAGCATTTAAACGTCTTAATATATCTATTCCTCTCGATGCAATCATTGGTCAATTATCAGTCGGACAACAACAAATGATAGAAATAGCAAAATGTTTATTATCAGAAGTTTCCTTGTTAATTATGGATGAACCCACAGCAGCTTTAACTGATCGTGAAACTGAAACACTTTTTAAAGTGATAGAAGGATTAAAATCTGATGGTGTAGGTATTGTGTATATTTCACATCGGATGGAAGAAATCTTTAAGATTACAGATCTTATAACTGTTATGAGGGATGGGTTTGTAATTGATACCAAGAAAACGAAGTTAACTAATGCGGATGAATTAGTTCAAAAGATGGTGGGGCGTGAATTAGAAGATTACTATCCAGAAAAAAAGGCTGAGATTGGGAATATTGTTTTTCAAGCTAAGAATCTTTCTGGTGATGCTTTTACGGATATTTCTTTCTATGTACGTCAAGGGGAAATTCTTGGTTTTTCTGGTTTGATGGGTGCTGGTCGTACTGAAATAATGCGAGCAATTTTTGGAATTGATTCTTTAAAATCTGGTCAAATTATAATAAACGAAGAACAACTGATAATTAAAAATCCTTTTGAAGCAATTAAGCATGGAATTGGTTTCTTAACAGAAGATCGTAAAGATGAGGGATTGATTTTAGATTTTTCTATTAAAGATAATATGACTTTACCTAGTACTCGAGATTTTGTTAAAAATGGTATTTTTGATAATAAAACAAGTGATATATTTGTACAACGTTTAATTGATAGGCTACGAATTAAATCAGGTTATCCAGATAAGGAAGTTGGGACACTTTCTGGTGGTAATCAACAGAAAGTAGTTTTAGCAAAATGGATAGGTATTGCTCCAAAAGTACTGATTCTAGATGAGCCAACTCGTGGGGTAGATGTTGGGGCTAAGCGTGAAATTTACCAATTAATGAATGAATTGGCTGAACGAGGTGTGCCGATTATTATGGTATCTTCAGATTTACCAGAAGTGATTGGAGTCAGTGATCGCATTATGGTCATGCATGAAGGTAGAATTAGTGGGGAATTAACACGTCAAGAAGCTACACAAGAAAAAGTTATGCAACTAGCTACAGGAGGACAATAGTGTGAAAAATACTATGAAGTATATGTCAGAATTGACAACAGTAATAGCATTGATAATTTTAATGGCTGTCATCACCATTATTAATTCAAATTTTTTAACAGCAAATAATCTGTTAAATTTACTATTGCAAGTAACATCAAATGCACTGATTGCTTTTGGAATGACTTTTGTTATTCTAACAGGTGGAATCGATTTATCAGTAGGATCAATTTTAGCCTTATCCAGTGCGTTAACAGCTGGTCTATTAGGATCTGGAATGCCTGTTATATTAGCAATTCTCATCTCTTTAATTTTGGGTTGCATTCTGGGGATGATGAATGGTTTATTGATTTCCTACGGGAAATTAGCTCCATTTATCGTTACTTTAGCAACTATGACTATTTTTAGAGGCGCAACACTTGTTTATACAAATGGGAATCCTATTACAAAAGGATTAAGTGATACATTCTTATTTCAATTTTTGGGGCAAGGTTACATAGTCGGAATTCCATTTCCTGTAATTATTATGTTTATTGTATTTATTGTTTTATATGTTTTACTTCATAAAACAGCATTTGGTAAATCTGTGTATGCTATAGGGGGGAATGAAAAAGCAGCATATATATCAGGTGTGAAACTAAATAAAGTGAAAATTATCATTTATTCAATTTCAGGTATTATGGCTTCAATTTCTGGATTGATTATAACATCACGCTTAAGTTCTGCTCAACCAACAGCAGGTGCTAGTTATGAAATGGATGCTATTGCAGCTGTTGTTCTTGGGGGAACATCATTATCAGGAGGTAAAGGTCGTATACTGGGGACCTTAATAGGTGCTTTAATTATTGGGGTTTTGAATAATGGACTTAATATTATCGGTGTTTCAGCATTTTGGCAACAAGTAGTAAAAGGAGTTGTAATCTTAATTGCTGTTCTGATTGATCGTTTTAAAGTTGTAAAACAGTAGAATCATTTTGCAAGTTTTTTTGGAAATAGTAACAATTTATTAGATGACGAACTTATAAACTAATAAAAGGGAAATACACGGAGTCTATTTACTAAAAATACTGTTCAGAAAAATTTAGTAATAGTTAAGAAATGATGAACAATAGTCGGGATGGAAATTATCCCTATAGATATATATTACGAGGAGTAATAACATGAAAATTATTAAAAAAATTAGCATTTTTGCTTTGTTTGTAACATTTATTTTTGCTTTAGTAGCTTGTGGAAAAACTGGTTTAGGAAATTCATCAAATGATAATAAATCTACGACTCAAAAGTCAGCAAAAGAATTAAAATTAGGAGTTTCTATTTCTACTACTAACAATCCTTATTTTGTGGCTATGAAAGATGGCCTTGAAAAAGCTGCAGGGGAAAAAGAAGTAACTTTGAAGATAGCAGATGCACAAGATGATGCTGCTAGACAAGCAGATGATATTCAAAATTTTATTAGTCAAAATGTAGATGCTTTACTGATTAATCCAGTTGATTCTGATGCAATTGTTACATCTATTAAAGCTGCTAATAATGCTAACATTCCGGTAATCTTAATTGACCGCGGTAGTAATGGCGGTGAAGTCTTGACAACTGTTGCTTCTGATAACGTAGAAGCAGGTAAAATGGCTGCAGAATTTATTACCAAGCAATTGGGAGAAAAAGCAAAAACTTTTGAATTATCAGGAGTCCCTGGCGCTTCTGCAACTGTAGATAGAGGTAAAGGATTTGAACAAATTTCAAAGACAAATTTAGATGTTCTTTCTAGTCAATCCGCTAATTTTGATCGCGCAAAAGCTTTGAATACAGCGCAAAATATGATTCAAGGAAACAAAGAAGTACAAGCAATCTTTGCACAGAATGATGAGATGGCGTTAGGAGCTGCACAAGCAGTAAAAGCAGCTGGTCTTAGCAATGTATTAATTGTTGGTATTGATGGTCAACCAGATGCACATGATGCTATTGCAAAAGGTGATATTACTGCCACTATTGCTCAGCAACCAGCTAAGATGGGTGAAATTGCTATTCAATCAGCAATAGATCATTATCAAGGGAAAAAACTGGAAAAAGAAACAGTTTCTCCAATTTATCTTGTGACTAAGGATAATGTTGATCAACATAACTGGTGATATATTTTTAGTAAGCAAGTAGTTGTTAATTTTCATTCAATGTGGTTTTTAAATATCATTGTTACTATTTGAGCTATTGGGTTCAAAAAGACCAGATTCCAAACTTGGATCTGGCCTATGATATGTTGCCTTTAATGGAAATGATGGAAGCTCTTGACAAGTCAGAGTTTTTCTACCACCACCGTACAGAAGATGGCTGGGCGAAGAAAATCTTCTAGTCTTTTACTAAATAACCTAGCTGATCCAAGGCCTCCTCGATATAGTGGAGGTCTTGTTGTGTTTCGGCTTCGACTAGGTGGTAATGGATGCCATCTGTCAATTCAGACAGAGGTCTAAAATCTGAATGTTCGACTTGTTCTAGAAAATGTTGCACATCTCTGCGACAAGACAGTTTAAGTAAGGTTTCAATTTCTCCATAGACGGGATGGTCAATCAAGGTATTTTGAACACGTCCACCATTATCAACGATAGCAAAGAGTTCTTGACCGATTTCTTCAACTTCATGTTTCACTTTGAAAAGTTTGTGAACATAAGGATTGGTTTCAATTTGCTTATAGATGTAGCCACGATTGGTGGATAGGATAGGAGCGCCATCGGCTCTTAAAATTGCAATGTCCTGTACAATGACCTGACGTGTGACATGAAAATGTTCCGCCAAACTTTGGCCATTAAGGGCTTTAGGAGCTTCTTTCAAGAGTTGGAGCAGTGCATGTTTGCGATCTTTTGTCATAGCTTTTCCTTTTTAACGGCGTTTTCGAAGCACTTTATAGACAGCTAGTGCTAATGTATAGTCTACCATACTATGGATAATTGTGCCAAATCCAACTAGTACAAATAGAACATAAAACATATTTTCTACATTGGTACCGGAAGTTGCATAAAAAACGACACAAGCTAATACTTCAGCAAGGGCATGGACAAGAGCTAACACAAAGTTGAAAATCCAGGAAGCTTTTGGTTTATCTAGGGTATCGGGGAATTTTTGTAGGTAAAGAGCCCCCAAAGTCCCAAAAAAGATATGGGAAAAAGCTCGAAAAACGATAACCATGGGATAGCCAGCCATCAAAAATCCGAAACTAGAAGCTAGGATGACAAAAACAGCCATCAAGGGCGATAAGAACATGGCAATAAAAATAGCGATGTGGCTTCCTAAAGTATAGGAAGCAGGTGGAATGACAATCTTGAAAGGCATAACAATTGGAATCAAAATTGCAATAGCCGTTAAGAGGGCAGTCATTGTCATAAATTGTGTCTTTTTCCGTGTGTTCATAAGAATCTCCTTTCAACTGTATATACACTAGTATAGTATAATAAACAAGACAATAAATCAAGGATTTACTTAAGTTTATAGGCCATTTTAAATTAAATATTGGTAAAGATTTCACTAATAATAGTAACGATATAGAGCAAAATCTCCACCTTCAAGTTTGAAAGCGGAGATTATTTTTATTTCTTCAAGGTTTGTAGTCTTGGAACAATGGCTAGGGTTAGAACTGCGGAAATGACTAATTCGGCAATCGAATTTGTTGAGATAACAGTTGCTAGGAGTTTTTGGATATTACCATCAAAAACATTTCCGAAAAGATAGAAAATTCCACCAAGTACAAAGACTGTGTTGGTAAGTGAACCAAGGGCACCAGCTAGAATCAGGCCAGTCTTGTTTTTCATCAGTTTATAGACTAGATAAGGAGTTAAACCAATCAAAATACGTGGGACGATGGCAATCATAGCTGAGTAGATGTTCCCGTTTGGTACGAATGGTGAGAAGAGGTAGCTTGTTGGTAGAATTGTAATCGTGTTAACTGTCAAGCTAAGTAGTCCCATCAAGAAACCAAGTGTAACACCAACGCGTGGACCGTAGATAATGCTGGCAATAATGACAGGAATATGAACAATGGTCGGTTTGATTGGAAATGGAAAAAGGTTAAAGATAAGTGAGCTTAGAAAATGAATCACAAGCATGGTTGCAAAAAAGATAGCAATGGGTGCAATATTAGAGCGTTTTTTCATCGAGAGTTTCCTTTATTCTTTCTAAAATAATTGTGAGGTCAGCTAAAGCTCCTCGTCCGTGATCTCCACAAGCTAGTAGGGATTCTTTTGGAGCAATCAGCTGATAGCCGTAGCTTTCTAATGTTTTCAGATTAGCCTGAGTTGCTGGATGGTCATACATTTTTGTATTCATAGCTGGTGCGATGAGTTTGGGAATATGACTTGGCAGGGCTAGCGCCGTACTGGTCACCATGTTGTCCGCAAAGCCGTGGGCTAGTTTTGCAATAGTGTTAGCAGTTGCAGGGGACACGATAAATAAATCCGTTTCTTTGCCAAGTTCGATATGATTAACCTGTTCAGGATAGGGTTCCTTCATGATATCCAGGTGGACAGGATTCTGTGATAAGACCTGTAGAGTCAAAGGTTGGATAAACTCTGTAGCAGCCTGGGTCATTAAGACAGTGACTTGATGGCCTTGTTTTTTAAGCGAACTAACTAAATCTGCCGACTTGTAAGAGGCGATTGACCCCGTTACAGCCAAGAGAATATGTGCCATAGCTTTCCTTTCTATGAATGATAGGTTTGAATTTTTTCAAGGAGGAGTTTTGCAATTTCTTCTTTAGTCTGGACTGTTTGAAGCTGATCTTTTTCAACAAAGATAGCTCTGTGCTGCTTTGCTGAGATTTGAGTCAGGTCATTTGCAATGATTAAGTCTGCTTGGTTCTTGATAAGACTTTTTCTGGCAATCTCGATGAGATAATCCTCAGAGACATCAACCAGCAGTTTGAAACCAATCAGATGAATAGCAGGATTCCATTCCTTGATTAGAGAGATGATTTTTGGTGTTTTTTTCAGGAATAAAACCTGAATCTCATCAGTCGAAGAAATCTTTGCCTGATGATTCTGCTTGCTTAAAAATTCTTCTAGATTGGAACTAGCCTGAACTTCCTCTAGACCTGTCATATAAACAGGAGTGTAATCAGACACAGCCATTGAGTGAATCAAGACCTGATAGTCCTTGACACGTTCTTGCATTTCAAGAAGAAGGTCGTTTGTATTGTTAATTTCTCGAATGCTTAGGTTGGGATGGGCTTCTGGCTTCAGAGCTCGTTTTGTCGTCATCAAACAAACTTCATGCCCTGCAGCAAGCAAGGTTTCTGTGATGATTTTCCCCAAGTGACCTGTAGAATGGTTAGTGATAGAGCGGACGCTATCGATAGATTCACTGGTACCACCCGATGTAACTAAAATTTTCATAGCACTATTGTACACAAAAATAAACGGTAAGTAAAATGAAAGTGATAAAATTTTGGTAAAAGGAAAGAATATAGTTTCAAACTATAAAGCCATATAAAATTTAAGAAAGGACTATAAAAACCCTAAAAACAGGGATATTTACGAACGTTTAGAGAGTTTTCGGATGTTAAAAATCTTGTTTTGTGTTATAATGAGTTATCATATAAGAGGTTAGAGGAGTTTTGAATGAAAACAGATATTGAAATCGCACAGAGTATTGAGTTGAAACCAATCGTTGATGTTGTAGAGAAACTGGGTATTTCTTACGATGATTTGGAGTTGTATGGAAAGTACAAGGCTAAACTCAGCTTTGATAAAATTCGTGCAGTTGAGAGCAATCCAGTTGGGAAATTGATTCTAGTTACTGCCATCAACCCAACACCTGCAGGTGAAGGAAAATCGACGATTACCATTGGTCTTGCGGATGCCTTGAACAAGATTGGTAAGAAAACCATGATTGCTATCCGCGAACCATCTCTTGGTCCAGTAATGGGGATTAAGGGTGGTGCTGCAGGCGGTGGGTATGCACAAGTTCTGCCAATGGAAGATATTAATCTCCACTTCACTGGAGACATGCATGCTATCACAACTGCCAACAATGCTCTTTCTGCCTTGATTGACAACCACTTGCACCAAGGAAATGAGTTGAGAATTGATCAACGTCGTATCCTCTGGAAACGCGTTGTGGACTTGAATGATCGCGCCCTTCGTCATGTGACAGTTGGACTTGGTGGTCCTTTAAATGGTATCCCACGTGAGGATGGCTTTGACATTACCGTTGCTTCCGAAATCATGGCGATTCTTTGCTTGGCAACAGATATCGAGGACTTGAAACGCCGTTTGGCTAATATTGTTATCGGTTATCGCTATGACCGTACACCTGTTTCTGTAGGTGATTTGCAGGTTGAAGGTGCCTTAGCTTTGATTTTGAAAGATGCTATTAAGCCAAACTTAGTTCAGACAATTTACGGTACACCTGCCTTTGTACACGGTGGTCCATTTGCCAATATCGCTCATGGCTGTAACTCTGTCTTAGCGACAAGCACAGCCCTTCACTTGGCTGATTACACAGTTACTGAAGCTGGTTTTGGTGCAGACCTTGGTGCCGAGAAATTCCTTGATATTAAGACACCAAACTTGCCAACATCTCCAGATGCAGTAGTTATTGTTGCAACCCTTCGTGCCCTTAAGATGAATGGAGGTGTGGCTAAAGACGCTTTGACAGAAGAAAACGTAGAAGCTGTTCGTGCCGGTTTTGCCAACTTGAAACGCCACGTTGAAAATATTCGTAAGTTCGGTATTCCAGCAGTTGTAGCTATTAACGAATTTGTATCTGATACAGAAGCTGAAATTGCAGCCTTGAAAGAACTTTGTGAGTCAATCGATGTACCAGTTGAATTGGCTAGTGTCTGGGCTGATGGTGCAGAAGGTGGAGTAGCACTTGCCGAAACAGTTGTCAAAACCATCGCTGAAACCCCAGCTAACTATAAACGTTTGTATGACAATGACCTTTCTGTCCAAGAAAAGATTGAAAAGATTGTCACTGAAATCTACCGTGGTAGTAAAGTGAACTTTGAGAAGAAAGCTCAAACACAAATCGCTCAAATTGTTCAAAACGGTTGGGACAAATTGCCAATCTGTATGGCTAAAACTCAATACAGTTTCTCAGATAATCCAAATGCCCTTGGAGCACCTGAAAACTTTGAAATTACCATTCGCGAATTGGTGCCAAAATTAGGTGCAGGCTTTATCGTTGCCTTAACTGGTGATGTCATGACCATGCCAGGACTTCCAAAACGACCTGCTGCTCTTAATATGGATGTTGAAAGCGATGGAACAGTCCTAGGTTTGTTCTAGTATATTGTAATTGACTTTATACTCTTCGAAAATCTCTTCAAACCACGTCAGCTTCACCTTGCCGTACTCAAGTACAGCCTGCGGCTAGCTTCCTAGTTTGCAATTCGATTTTCATTGAGTAATAAATGAGTTTGGAAATTGTAATCCAAGCTCATTTTTTATCTAGATATAAGGCCTTGTCTTCAGATGATGATAGAGTTGCCTTCTAGACGTAACTAGTCTAGGTAAAGATATTTTCCTTGAATTCTGATATAATAGAAATATTGACTTCAAGAGTAAGGAAGAGAAGATGAACGCATTATTAAATGGAATGAATGACCGTCAGGCTGAGGCGGTACAAACGACAGAAGGTCCCTTGTTGATCATGGCAGGGGCTGGTTCTGGAAAGACCCGTGTTTTAACCCACCGTATCGCTTATTTGATTGATGAAAAGATGGTCAATCCGTGGAATATCTTGGCCATTACTTTTACTAATAAGGCTGCGCGTGAGATGAAGGAACGTGCTTATAACCTTAATCCAGCCACTCAGGACTGTCTGATTGCGACCTTCCACTCCATGTGTGTGCGTATTTTGCGTCGCGATGCGGACCATATTGGCTACAACCGCAATTTCACTATTGTAGATCCTGGTGAACAGCGAACGCTCATGAAACGCATTCTCAAGCAGTTGAACTTGGATCCTAAAAAATGGAATGAACGAACGATTTTGGGAACCATTTCCAATGCTAAGAATGATCTGATTGATGATGTTGCCTATGCTGCCCAAGCTGGAGATATGTACACGCAAATTGTGGCCCAGTGTTATACAGCCTATCAGAAAGAACTGCGTCAGTCGGAGTCGGTTGACTTTGATGATTTGATTATGCTGACCTTGCGTCTCTTTGATCAAAATCCTGATGTCTTGACCTACTACCAGCAGAAATTTCAGTATATCCATGTTGATGAGTACCAAGATACCAACCACGCTCAGTACCAATTGGTCAAACTCTTGGCTTCGCGCTTTAAAAACATCTGTGTGGTTGGGGATGCGGATCAGTCTATCTACGGCTGGCGTGGTGCTGATATGCAGAATATCTTGGACTTCGAAAAGGATTATCCCCAAGCCAAGGTTGTTTTGTTGGAGGAGAATTACCGCTCAACTAAAACCATTCTCCAAGCGGCCAACGAGGTCATTAAAAACAATAAAAATCGCCGTCCTAAGAATCTCTGGACCCAAAACGCTGATGGGGAACAAATCGTTTACTATCGTGCCGATGATGAGCTGGATGAGGCTGTATTTGTAGCCAGAACCATCGATGAACTTAGTCGCAGTCAAAACTTCCTTCACAAGCATTTTGCAGTTCTCTATCGGACTAATGCGCAGTCCCGTACTATTGAGGAAGCCTTGCTCAAGTCAAATATCCCTTATACCATGGTTGGTGGAACCAAGTTCTACAGCCGTAAGGAAATTCGCGATATTATCGCTTATCTCAACCTCATTGCTAATTTGAGTGACAATATAAGTTTTGAGCGTATTATCAACGAACCGAAACGTGGAATTGGGCCAGGTACAGTTGAGAAAATCCGTGACTTTGCGAATATGCAAGACATGTCTATGCTGGATGCTTCAGCAAATATTATGTTGTCTGGCATCAAGGGTAAGGCAGCTCAGTCTATCTGGGATTTTGCCAATATGATTCTGGATTTGCGGGAGCAACTGGACCAATTAACTATTACAGAGTTGGTTGAGGCTATTCTAGAAAAAACAGGTTACGTTGATATTCTTAATGCCCAAGCAACTCTAGAAAGCAAGGCTCGGGTTGAAAATATCGAAGAGTTCCTTTCTGTGACAAAAAACTTTGATGACACCTCTGATGGGCTAGAAGAAGAAACTGGTCTGGACAAACTGAGTCGTTTCTTAAATGACTTGGCCTTGATTGCGGACACAGATTCAGGTAGTCAGGAGACATCAGAAGTGACCTTGATGACCCTGCATGCTGCCAAAGGTCTCGAGTTTCCAGTTGTCTTTTTGATTGGGATGGAAGAAAATGTCTTTCCGCTTAGCCGTGCGGCTGAAGATCAAGATGAATTGGAAGAAGAACGCCGTCTGGCCTATGTAGGAATTACGCGTGCAGAGAAAATTCTCTATCTGACCAATGCCAACTCACGCCTGCTTTTTGGTCGTACCAACTACAATCGTCCCACTCGTTTTATTAACGAAATCAGTTCAGACTTGCTTGAGTATCAAGGTCTGGCTCGTCCAGCAAATACAAGCTTTAAGGCATCTTATAGCAGTGGTGGTCTTGCCTTCGGTCAAGGTATGAGTTTGGCGCAGGCACTCCAAGACCGTAAACGCAGTGCTGCTCCAAAAACTATCCAGTCAAGCGGTCTCCCATTTGGTCAATTTACAGCTGGCGCAAAATCCGTGTCTAGTGAGGCAAATTGGTCTATTGGTGACATTGCTCTACACAAGAAATGGGGAGAGGGAACCGTTCTGGAAGTTTCAGGTAGCGGTGCTACGCAGGAATTAAAAATCAATTTCCCAGAAGTAGGTTTGAAAAAACTTTTAGCTAGTGTAGCCCCAATTGAGAAAAAAATCTAATTTTCCATCCTTCTCACGAATAATAAAGTGAGGAGGATTTTTATGTACAGTATTTCATTCCAAGAAGATTCATTATTGCCAAGAGAAAGACTGGCTAAAGAAGGAGTAGAAGCGCTCAGTAATCAAGAGTTGCTAGCTATTTTACTCAGGACAGGAACACGTCAAGCTAGCGTTTTTGAAATTGCCCAGAAAGTCTTAAGCAATCTTTCAAGCCTAACAGATTTGAAAAAAATGACCCTGCAGGAATTGCAGAGTCTATCTGGTATCGGCCGTGTTAAGGCCATAGAGTTACAAGCTATGATTGAACTGGGGCATCGTATTCACAAGCATGAGACCCTTGAGATGGAAAGTATTCTCAGCAGTCAAAAGTTGGCCAAGAAGATGCAACAGGAATTAGGGGACAAAAAACAAGAGCACCTGGTGGCGCTCTATCTCAATACTCAAAATCAAATCATCCATCAACAGACCATTTTTATCGGTTCTGCAACTCGTAGTATTGCTGAACCACGTGAGATTCTTCACTATGCTATCAAGCATATGGCGACTTCACTCATATTGGTTCATAATCATCCTTCGGGAGCGGTAGCCCCTAGCCGAAATGATGATCATGTCACTAAACTTGTTAAAGAAGCCTGCGACCTGATGGGAATTGTCCTCTTGGACCATTTGATTGTCTCTCACTCCAGTTATTTTAGCTATCGTGAAAAGACAGATTTAATCTAAAGTTCATTAACGACATAGTCAAAGAGGTTTTTATCTTTGGGACGATTTTCAAATAGAAACTCTGGATGCCATTGGACACCGATAAAGGCAACATCATCCGTACTCATGACAGCTTCAATGATACCATCCTTAGGATCATGAGCTGCAATCTTTAAGTTGGGAGCTAAATCTTTAATACTCTGATGGTGGAAGGAGTTGATATGGGAGATTTCTCCATAGATTTCTCGAAGAACAGTATCAGGTTCTGTCACCAAGCGTTGGGTTGTGTACTCTGCGGAACAATCCTGCCAGTGATCTTCGATATCTTGATACAAAGTTCCACCCATGGCAACGTTAAAGAGTTGGGTACCACGGCAGACAGAGAAAATGGGCTTTTTCTGTTTAATAGCTTCCTTGATGAGGGCCAGTTCGAAGATGTCTCTTTGAAGGTGGTAGTCATCGCTATCGATGGTTTTTGGTTCACCATAGAATTTTGGATCAACATTTTGCCCACCTGTCAAGATGAGCTTGTCAATCATACTGATATAGTGGCAGGCCATTTCTTGATCACCAATCGGTAGGATGATGGGAATCCCTCCAGCGTCTTTAACGCCTTCAACAAAGCCTTTTGCTGCGTAGCTCATCATGATGTCATCATCTGGATGAGTTTTTTCGTTTCCTGTAATCCCTATAACTGGTTTTTTCATAAAATGATTTTCGCTTTCTAATCCTCTTTTCGCATGAAGTAGAGGAGGGTTTGGAGTTCACTTGTCAAATCGACATACTGAACGACCACGTCTTTTGGTAAATGCAGATGGACTGGTGAAAAACTGAGAATTCCTTTCACGCCAGCATCCACCAAGAGATTGGCAACCTCTTGTGACTTGACGCTGGGAACGGTCAGGATAGCAGTCTTGACATCAGCATCCTTGATTTTATCCTTGATTTGAGAAATCCCGTAAATGGGAATTCCATCAGGAGTTTGGGTACCGACTTCGGGATGGTCATCTAGGTCAAAGGCCATGATAATTTTCATCTTGTTACGCTCGTGGAAGCGGTAGTGAAGAAGGGCATGGCCCATATTTCCAATACCTACCAGCATGACATTGGTAATAGAGTTGTCATTGAGCAAATCGGCAAAAAATGTCATCAGTTTTTTGACATCATAGCCAAAACCACGCCGACCCAGTTCACCAAAATAGGAAAAATCACGACGTACGGTCGCTGAATCAATTCCAATGGCCTCTGCAATTTGTTTAGAGTTGGCACGTTCAATCTTTTCTGCATGAAATCTCTTAAAAATTCGATAGTAGAGAGAGAGTCTTTTCGCTGTAGCTTTTGGAATAGCAGACTGTTTATCCTTCACAAAATCACAACCTTTCTATTCTTCTATTTTATAGAAACATTGTGAAAAAATCAACAAAAACAAGAAAAAACTAAGAAAAATCTTAGTTTTGATGTAAAAAATCTGCATGTGATAGAAAACGGTAGAGGTCTCCGACCAGACCCTGATAAACTTTCTGGCCCTTAAAAGTCAGAGAAGTCACATAAAGTGTATCTGGCAGAGTCACACATCCTGACAGAGCCAGCATGAGAGCCTCGTAATCCTCATACTTGAGAGTGCGCTCTACATGATAGCTGTCTTTATAGGTCAGTTCAAACATATAGGACCTATCTTTCCGATTTTGTAAAGACACCACGTTCTACCAAGCTATCCATGAGGAAGTAGAATTTTTCCTGATGAATGTGGTGGTCTTCTGATTTGAAAATATCAACTAGACGAAGGCCAAACTTGTCAGTGATATTGATTTTAGCCCCTGTAAGTTCCTTGTTAATGATGATTTTGAGTTGGAATCCCTCACCGCTGTTCGGAACTTTTTCCAAAAGGCGAGTCAATTCATAGTTACCAACCTTAGTCTCAAAAAAGGTGTTGTCCTTAAGGGTGAATTTTTTAACAGAAGGGCTAAGAGTGTAGTCGTAACGACAATTTTTTAACTGAATGGTTTTTTCAAATGCCATATGGCTAACCTCCGATAATTTCTTTTAAGGTTTTTGCGAGGGTTTGTAGGTCTTCAACAGTATTTTGTGGCGATAAACTGATACGAACGGATTCCTTCAAGCGTTCTGAATTTGCGCCATACATGGCTTCGAGAACATGGCTGGATTGGACAATGCCCGCAGTGCAGGCTGAGCCAGTAGAGATTGAAATTCCAGCTAAATCTAGACGAAGGAGTAAGAGGTCATTTTTCTGGCCAGGAAATCCAATATTGAGAACATAAGAGAGATGGTGTTCGCCTATATTCAAGTAATATTGAATGCCCTCTAGCTCTGCCAGAAAGGCAGTTTCTAGATTTTGTACATGTTGGAAATGTTCTTCTTGTTTTTCTAGGTCTTCTTTTAGGGCTGCAACCATGCCTACGATGGCAGCTAGATTTTCAGTTCCAGCACGTTTTTTCTGTTCTTGGTCTCCACCATGGAGATAGGAATCAAAGTCCATGCTAGATGCGTAGAGGAAGCCGATTCCCTTAGGACCATGGAATTTATGGGCTGAAGCAGTGAGAAAATCAATGCCCAATTCTTCTGGGTGAATAGGGATTTTGCCGATTGCTTGAACTGCATCAACATGATAAGCAGCAGGGTGTTGCTTGAGTATTTGGCCAATTTCAGCAATGGGCAGTAGGTTTCCTGTCTCGTTATTGGCAAACATGGTAGAAACCAAAATCGTATCGTCACGTAAAGCCCTTTGAATTTGTTGGGCGGTGATTTCTTGATTTTCTGGCTGGATAATGGTTGCTTCAAACCCAAAGTGTTGAACCAAGTAATCAATAGTTTCAAGGACGGCATGGTGCTCAATGGCAGTTGTGATGATATGTTTTCCTTGTTCTTGATGACGAAGGCAGTAACCAATGATAGCAGTATTGTTACCTTCAGTCCCACCAGAAGTGAAAAAAATATGTTGAGGTTTTGTCCCCAGTAACTGGGCTAGTTCCTGACGGGCTTCTCGCAAGAGTTTACCAGCTTGACGACCATGACCATGAATACTAGATGGATTGCCATGAGTTTCTTGCATAACCTTGGTCATAGCTGAGATAGCAACTGCTGACATGGGAGTCGTTGCAGCATTGTCCAAATAAATCAAAGAATCACCTTATTTCTTTTTATTGTAGGCAAAGAGTGGGCTGACTGGTTTTCTTTCGTGGATACGGACGATAGCATCACCAATTAACTCACTAGCAGTGATGTAGCATACGTTTTTAGGAGTTTTTTCTTTTGTTGCTACTGAATCAGTCACAAGAATTTCTTTAATCTTAGTATTATCAAGAAGTTCAGCAGCACCTTCAACGAAGAGACCATGGCTAGAAACAGCATAAATTTCTGTAGCTCCTTCACGTTCAACGATTTTAGCAGCTTCAGAGAAGGTGCGTCCTGTATTTAAAATATCGTCAATCAAGATAGCTTTCTTACCTTCAACATCACCGATAATATATCCTTCGTTGCGAGTTGCATCGTCTTGTGGGTAGTCGATAATGGCGATAGGAGCATCAAGATATTCAGCCAAACTACGAGCGCGTTTCACACCTGAATTTTTAGGGCTAACAACAACAACATCTGAGCCAAGTAAGCCCTTATCGCAATAATGTTTTGCAAATAGGGGAACTGTGAAAAGGTTATCGACAGGAATATCAAAGAATCCTTGAACCTGAACGGCATGCAAATCAAGCGTAAGGATACGATCGACACCAGCCTTAACTAGCATATTGGCAACTAGTTTCGCTGTAAGTGGCTCACGAGGTGAAGCGATGCGGTCTTGACGTGCATAGCCAAAATATGGAAGGACAACGTTGATACTGTGGGCACTTGCACGTACACAAGCGTCGACCATGATTAACAATTCCATTAGGTGGTTGTTAACAGGGAAACTTGTTGATTGGATGATGTACACATCATAACCACGGACACTTTCTTCAATATTTACTTGAATTTCTCCGTCTGAAAATTGACGTGATGATAGTTTTCCAAGTGGGACACCAACAGCTTGAGCAATTTTCTGTGCAATCTCTTGGTTAGAGTTGAGTGCGAAAAGTTTCATGTTTTTTCTATCTGACATTATAGACCGTCCTCTGTAAACTTTTTAAATCCTAGTCCTATCTGCCTAGCCTATACGAACTGGGATTTTTGTATTTTATCTTTTCTATTTTACCAAAAAATAGAGATTATTTCAGCTATTTTTCATGCTTTTGACAAATCGAACCAATTTTGAGGGAGCTTTTTGATAAGCAATCTGATTTTCCTCTAAAAATTGCTGGAAATCTTGTTTCCCTTGCTCGTGATTTTCAACTTCAAGCTCTAATTCGTAATCTGTCATATCAAAGTACTGACTTTCATCCAGCGCCATGAGACCAATAGCTGTTTGCATTTCATAGCGAAGCGTTGTTAGACAACCGAGCACCTGCCAGTTCTTGCTCTGGATACCATGTTTAGCTAATTCATCAAGAACCAGCCCCTGAGGAAGTTCTTCCTTGATCAGATAGTTTTCAGCATCTTTTAGTTGCAATTTTTGGTTGTATTCCATGTTTCCAACACTTTGCGGGACTTTGAGTGTCAATTCTGCCCAGTCTTCAAAGGTTCGAATGCGCATAGCAACTTTCTTTTCTCTCAGTTCAAAATCAGGCGTGTCTATGTAGTAATTTTTTTGAAGAACAGGAGTGACACCTGTGAACTGGTCTTTTAGACGATCATATTCATCTTTTTTCAAGAGTGTTTTCAATTCAATTTCTAAATGTTTCATTTTTCTTACCTTTTCTTTATCGTTGAAAGCGGATTTATGGTATAATAAGCATTGTATTTATTGTATATGAATCTGGAGAAAAAATCAAAGATATTTTTGAAGGATAATATGAGAACAAGGGAGAATATATGACCTTAGAATGGGAAGAATTTCTAGATCCTTACATTCAAGCTGTTGGTGAGTTAAAGATTAAACTACGTGGTATTCGGAAGCAATATCGTAAGCAAAATAGGCATTCTCCGATTGAGTTTGTGACTGGCCGAGTCAAGCCAATTGAGAGCATCAGGGAAAAAATGGCTCGGCGTGGCATTACTTATGCGACCTTAGAGCACGATTTGCAAGATATTGCTGGTTTGCGTGTGATGGTTCAGTTTGTAGATGACGTCAAGGAAGTAGTGGAGATTTTGCGCAAGCGTCAGGATATGCGGATCATACAGGAGCGAGATTACATTACTCATCGAAAAGCATCAGGCTATCGTTCCTATCATGTGGTAGTAGAATATACGGTTGACACTATCAATGGTGCTAAAACCATTTTGGCGGAAATTCAAATACGTACCTTGGCCATGAATTTCTGGGCAACGATAGAACATTCTCTCAACTACAAGTACCAAGGGGATTTCCCAGAGGAGATAAAGAAGCGACTGGAAATTACAGCCAAGATTGCTCATCAGTTGGATGAAGAAATGGGTAAAATTCGAGATGATATCCAGGAAGCCCAGGCACTTTTTGATCCTTTGAGTAGAAAATTAAATGATGGTGTAGGAAACAGTGACGATACAGATGAAGAATACAGGTAAAAGAATTGACCTGATAGCTAATAGAAAACCGCAGAGTCAAAGGGTTTTGTATGAATTGCGAGATCGTTTGAAGAGAAATCAGTTTATACTCAATGATACCAATCCAGATATCGTTATTTCCATCGGTGGGGATGGTATGCTCTTGTCGGCCTTTCATAAGTACGAAAACCAGCTTGACAAGGTCCGCTTCATTGGTGTTCACACTGGACATTTGGGCTTCTATACGGACTACCGTGATTTTGAGTTGGATAAGCTAGTGACTAATTTGCAGCTAGATACCGGAGCAAGAGTCTCTTACCCTGTTCTAAATGTGAAGGTCTTTCTTGAAAATGGTGAAGTGAAGATTTTCAGAGCATTAAATGAAGCCAGCATCCGCAGGTCTGATCGAACCATGGTGGCGGATGTTGTGATTAACGGTGTCCACTTTGAACGTTTTCGTGGAGATGGGCTAACAGTTTCGACACCGACTGGTAGTACAGCCTATAACAAATCACTTGGTGGAGCTGTTTTACACCCTACCATTGAAGCTTTGCAATTAACGGAAATTGCTAGTCTTAATAATCGTGTCTATCGAACCTTGGGTTCATCTATTATTGTTCCTAAGAAGGATAAGATTGAACTCATTCCAACGAGAAACGATTACCATACCATTTCGGTTGACAATAGCGTTTATTCTTTCCGTAATATTGAGCGTATTGAGTATCAAATCGACCATCATAAGATTCACTTTGTCGCATCACCGAGCCATACCAGTTTCTGGAATCGTGTTAAGGACGCTTTTATCGGCGAGGTGGATGAATGAGGTTTGAATTTATCGCAGATGAGCATGTCAAGGTTAAGACCTTCTTAAAAAAGCACGAGGTTTCTAAGGGGCTACTAGCCAAGATTAAGTTTCGAGGCGGAGCTATTCTGGTCAATGATCAACCACAAAATGCAACGTATCTATTGGATATTGGAGACCACGTTACCATTGATATTCCTGCTGAGGAAGGCTTTGAAACTCTAGAAGCTATCGAGAGACCATTAGACATTCTCTATGAGGATGACCATTTTCTAGTCTTAAACAAACCCTATGGAGTGGCTTCTATTCCTAGTGTCAATCACTCCAATACCATTGCCAATTTTATCAAGGGTTACTACGTCAAGAAAAACTATGAAAATCAGCAGGTTCACATTGTGACTAGGCTCGATAGGGACACTTCTGGCTTGATGCTCTTTGCTAAGCACGGCTATGCCCATGCACGATTAGACAAGCAGTTGCAGAAGAAATCTATCGAGAAACGCTACTTTGCCTTGGTTAAAGGTGATGGATATTTGGAATCAAAGGGTGAAATTATTGCTCCGATTGCGCGTGATGAAGACTCTATTATTATCAGACGCGTAGCTAAAGGTGGAAAGTATGCTCATACTTCTTACAAGATTGTAGCATCTTATGGGAATATTCATTTGGTAGACATTCGCCTGCACACTGGTCGAACCCACCAAATCCGAGTCCATTTTTCTCATATTGGTTTTCCTTTATTGGGAGATGATTTGTACGGTGGTAGTCTGGACGACGGCATCCAACGTCAGGCCCTGCATTGCCATTACCTATCTTTTTATCATCCTTTTCTAGAGCAAGACTTGCAGTTAGAAAGTCCCTTGCCGGATGATTTTAGCAACCTTATTACTCAGTTATCAACTAATACTCTATAAAAACTATTTCAGAGTATAATTATTATCTTAAAGGAGAAAACTCATGGAAGTTTTTGAAAGTCTCAAAGCCAACTTGGTTGGTAAAAATGCTCGTATCGTTCTCCCTGAAGGGGAAGAACCTCGTATTCTTCAAGCGACTAAACGCCTGGTAAAAGAAACAGAAGTGATTCCTGTTTTGCTTGGAAATCCTGAAAAAATTAAAATTTATCTTGAAATCGAAGGTATTGAGGACGGTTATGAAGTCATCGACCCTCAACACTACGATAAATTTGAAGAAATGGTTGCTGCTTTAGTGGAGCGTCGCAAGGGCAAAATGTCTGAAGAAGATGCACGCAAGGTTTTGGTTGAAGATGTCAACTATTTTGGTGTTATGTTGGTTTACTTGGGCTTGGTTGATGGAATGGTGTCAGGAGCGATTCACTCAACAGCTTCAACAGTTCGTCCAGCTCTTCAAATCATCAAAACTCGTCCAAATGTAACTCGTACTTCAGGTGCCTTCCTCATGGTTCGTGGTACGGAGCGTTACCTCTTTGGGGACTGTGCCATCAATATCAATCCAGACGCTGAAGCCTTGGCTGAAATTGCAATCAACTCAGCAATTACAGCTAAGATGTTTGGAATCGAGCCTAAAATTGCTATGCTAAGCTATTCTACTAAGGGTTCAGGTTTTGGTGAAAGTGTTGATAAGGTTGTAGAAGCAACTAAAATTGCTCACGACTTGCGTCCTGACCTTGAAATAGATGGGGAATTGCAATTTGATGCAGCCTTTGTTCCTGAAACTGCAGCTCTGAAAGCTCCTGGAAGTACGGTAGCTGGTCAAGCAAATGTCTTCATCTTCCCAGGTATCGAGGCAGGAAATATCGGTTACAAGATGGCAGAACGCCTTGGTGGCTTTGCGGCTGTAGGACCTGTTTTGCAAGGTTTGAACAAGCCAGTTAACGACCTTTCTCGTGGATGTAATGCAGATGATGTTTACAAGTTGACCCTTATCACAGCAGCCCAAGCTGTTCATCAATAAGATTTAGTCCTCTTTCCTTTGGGAAGAGGCTTTTTATACTCAATGAAAATCAAAGAGCAAACTAGGAAACTAGCCGCAGGCTGTACTTGAGTACGGCAAGGCGACGTTGACGTGGTTTGAAGAGATTTTCGAAGAGTACTAATACTAGGAAAAGGACAGTTAGAATCTTCTGTGTTATACTAGAGATATGTTAGATTTGAAAGAATACGGTATCGTCATGTGGCCGGAGGAGAAGATCATTTCTTTCCGTGAGAAACTTCTCGCTTGGTATGATGAAAACAAAAGAGATTTACCGTGGCGTAGAAGTAAAAATCCTTATCATATCTGGGTGTCTGAAATTATGCTCCAGCAAACTAGGGTGGATACGGTTATCCCTTATTACGAACGATTCTTGGACTGGTTTCCAACAGTAGAAAGTTTGGCGAATGCGCCTGAAGAGCGTTTGTTGAAGGCTTGGGAAGGTTTGGGTTATTATTCTCGAGTTCGTAATTTACAGGCTGCAGCCCAGCAGATTATGACTGATTTTGGTGGTCAATTTCCAAACACCTATGAAGGAATTTCCAGCTTGAAAGGAATTGGACCTTACACTGCAGGAGCCATTTCCAGTATTGCTTTTAACTTGCCTGAGCCAGCTGTAGATGGTAATGTCATGCGTGTTTTGGCACGTCTATTTGAAGTTAATCACGATATTGGGATTCCAAGTAATCGTAAAATTTTTCAGGCAATGATGGAAATCTTGATTGACCCAGAAAGGCCTGGTGACTTTAATCAAGCTTTGATGGACTTAGGATCTGATATTGAGGCGCCTGTAAATCCCAGACCAGAAGAAAGCCCAGTTAAGGACTTTAGTGCGGCATATCAGAATGGCACAATGGACCGTTATCCAATTAAGGCTCCCAAGAAAAAGCCTGTTCCAATTTATCTTAAAGCCTTGGTGGTCAAAAATACTCAGGGACAATTTTTACTTGAAAAAAATGAAAGTGAAAAGCTATTGGCAGGTTTTTGGCATTTCCCCTTGATAGAAGTTGATAACTTTTCGCAAGGAGAGCAGTTTGACCTCTTTCATCAGGTTGCAGAAGAAAGCGTGAACTTTGGTCCCAGTCCAGAAGAGAGTTTCCAGCAGGACTATGACCTAGATGTTGATTGGCTTGATATTTATTTTGAGACTGTCAAGCATATCTTTAGTCATCGTAAGTGGCATGTTCAAATTGTAGCAGGTCAGGTGAGTGACTACAATGACTTTCCAGATAGGGAAGTTCGCTGGCTTTCACCAGAAGAGTTTAAGAATTACCCACTTGCCAAACCCCAACAAAAAATCTGGCAGGCTTATGCACAAGCCAACTTAGACAGTAGTAAAGACTAGCTATTGTGTCTTCTTTTTATTTTTTTGATATAATAGTAGAGAAAAAGGTGAACAAATGAAAAAAATATTAATTGTAGATGATGAAAAACCAATCTCGGATATTATCAAGTTTAATATGACCAAGGAAGGTTACGAGGTTGTAACTGCTTTTAATGGTCGTGAAGCACTAGAACAATTTGAAGCAGAGCAACCAGATATTATTATTCTGGATTTGATGCTTCCCGAAATTGATGGTTTAGAAGTTGCAAAGACTATTCGTAAGACGAGTAGTGTTCCTATTATCATGCTGTCAGCTAAAGACAGCGAATTTGATAAGGTTATTGGTTTGGAGCTTGGAGCGGATGACTATGTGACAAAACCCTTCTCAAATCGTGAGTTGCAGGCGCGTGTTAAAGCTCTTCTTCGTCGTACGGACTTGGTTTCTGTAGATAATCAAGAGTCAGATGAAAAGAAAACCCAACCTTTGCAAATTGGGGACTTGGAGATTGTACCAGATGCCTATGTGGCTAAAAAATATGGTGAAGAACTAGACTTGACCCACCGTGAATTTGAACTTTTGTACCACTTGGCTTCTCATATTGGTCAAGTGATTACCCGTGAACACTTGCTTGAAACGGTCTGGGGGTATGATTATTTCGGAGATGTTCGGACTGTTGACGTAACTATCAGACGTTTGCGTGAGAAGATTGAAGATACACCTAGTCGTCCAGAGTATATCCTAACACGTCGTGGTGTTGGTTATTATATGAGAAATAATGATTGAATTGATTAGAAAAAATATTCTTACTAGTGATTTTATCTTCATTTTAATTTTATTGGGTTTTATCTTGATTGTTACCTTGCTTTTGCTAGAAAATCGGCGAGATAATATTCGGTTGAAGCAAATTAATCAAAAAGTTAAAGACTTGATTGCAGGAGATTATTCTCAGGTATTGGATATGCAGGGAAGCTCTGAAATCACTAATATTACCAATAATCTCAATGATTTATCAGAAGTAACCCGTTTGACCCAAGAAAATCTGGAACAAGAGAGTAAACGATTGAATAGTATCCTCTCATACATGACAGACGGAGTCCTTGCGACCAATCGTCGTGGCAAGATTACTATGATTAATGACATGGCTAAGAAACAGCTAGGTGTTCAGAAGGAAGAGGTTCTCAATAAAAGTATTCTAGAATTGCTTCAGATTGAAGATGAGTATGAACTTCGTGATTTGATTACCCAAGTGCCTGAGCTTATGATTGATTCTCAGGATGACAATGGTGAATATCTGAGCCTTCGTGTACGTTTTGCCTTGGTTCGTCGTGAGTCTGGCTTTATTTCTGGTTTGGTTGCTGTTTTACACGATACGACGGAGCAGGAGAAGGAGGAGCGCGAACGGAGACTCTTTGTTTCCAACGTTAGTCATGAGTTACGGACGCCTCTGACTAGTGTAAAATCCTATCTTGAAGCCTTGGATGAGGGGGCCTTGTCAGAACCTGTCGCTCCAGACTTTATCAAGGTGTCTCTAGACGAAACCAACCGTATGATGCGGATGGTAACAGATCTTCTCCATCTTTCACGGATTGATAATGCGACCAGTCACCTAGATGTGGAACTGATTAACTTTACTGCCTTTATTACCTTTATCCTTAACCGCTTTGATAAGATGAGGGGATCAGATGAAGAGAAGAAATATGAATTGGTTAGAGATTATCCGATTACCTCTGTCTGGATTGAAATTGATACAGACAAGATGACACAGGTGATTGATAATATTCTCAACAATGCCATCAAGTATTCGCCAGATGGTGGGAAAATCACAGTGACTATGAAGACGACTGATGATCAGATGATTTTATCCATCTCAGATCAAGGTTTGGGTATTCCTAAGCAAGATTTACCACGTATTTTTGACCGTTTTTATCGTGTGGATCGTGCTAGAAGTCGTGCCCAAGGTGGAACAGGTCTGGGACTGTCTATTGCTAAAGAAATTATCAAACAACATAAGGGCTTTATTTGGGCCAAGAGTGAATACGGTAAGGGATCAACTTTCACCATTGTGCTCCCTTATGATAAGGATGCAGTGAAAGAAGAAGTATGGGAGGACGAAGTAGAAGACTAGAATGAGTGAAACAGGCTTTAAATACAGCATTTTAGCATCGGGTTCCAGTGGAAATTCCTTTTATCTGGAAACCCCAAAAAAGAAACTTTTAGTGGATGCGGGCTTGTCGGGTAAGAAAATCACCAGCCTACTTGCTGAAATAAATCGTAAACCAGAAGATTTGGATGCTATCTTGATTACGCATGAGCATTCAGACCATATCCATGGAGTTGGTGTGTTGGCTCGAAAATATGGTATGGATTTGTATGCCAATGAAAAGACCTGGCAGGCTATGGAAAAAAGCAAGTATCTTGGCAAGGTGGATTCTTCGCAAAAGCATATCTTTGAAATGGGCAAAACCAAAACCTTTGGAGATATCGACATTGAGAGTTTTGGTGTTAGCCATGATGCAGTCGCACCGCAGTTCTATCGCTTTATGAAGGATGATAAGAGTTTTGTCATGCTGACTGATACAGGTTATGTGAGTGACCGTATGGCAGGAATTGTCGAGAATGCAGATGGCTATCTTATCGAGTCCAACCATGATGTAGAGATTTTACGAGCAGGTTCTTACGCTTGGCGACTCAAACAACGAATCCTATCGGATCTGGGTCACCTTTCTAACGAGGACGGTGCTGAAGCTATGATTCGGACACTTGGGAATCGCACTAAGAAAATCTACCTTGGACATTTATCTAAGGAAAATAATATCAAGGAACTGGCTCACATGACCATGGTCAATCAGCTGGCACAGGCTGATCTAGGTGTAGGAGTAGACTTTAAGGTATATGATACCTCACCAGATACCGCAACACCATTGACAGATATATAAAAAAGAAGGCGAGGGTGTACTGACCCCAAAAAGTTAGACAATTAATTTAAGCAAAGGATTTAGTTCTGTATTGTACAGGGCTAAGTCCTTTTAGTTTTACCTTAATTCGTTTGTTGTTGTAGTAATCAATATAGTCTACAAT